>CAZBTT010000057.1:0-15182 GCA_964494295.1 uncultured Acidobacteriota bacterium | reverse complement strand
GCCCGCGGTCGATCCACACGAGGGCGCCGTTCGGTAGCTCGCCCTCCATCGAGTCACCCTCGACGCGCAGCATCACCGCGCGCTCCGGATCGAACCGGCCCTTGTACATGGCCCGGAGGAACGTCTCCGAGAAGTCCATCCACTGAATATCGCCCGCCTCGTAGATCTTCGCCATCGGTTCACCTGCCGCCGCCGCCCCACAAAGGGGCAGGGAACGCAGATCTTTTCCTGATGGTGTGACGGGCGGGGTCCGTTCCTTCCCAGTCAAATAGAAATCCGTTGACCGGCTGAATTCATGGGCGACCCGACGCAACAGGATCGGCCCCGGTGGCTGGCCGCCCTTTAGCTTCGAGACTGCGCTAGTCCCGATACCCAGGCGCCCCGCCAGGGCTGTGAGTGAACCGCCCCGCGCCTCGTACACCACGATGTCCGCGGCAACCCGTGCCCCGACTTCAGGATCCGCGCGGCGTCGTCCCATTGGGAAAATTCTTTCAGAAAAGTATTGACGACTGGGACGCGGTCTTGATACCGTGCGTCCGAATAGGACGCAGGAAAGCCCTAAGCCCATGCAGGAAACCTCAACCCCACGCGACGATCGAAGCCGAACCCCAGCGAGAGTGGGGGAAACGAGGCTCCTTCTGTGGATCCGGGAGAACCGCCTCACCCAGGGGACTGTTGCTTCGGCGGCCGGCCGCTCCGATGCCTGGATGTCGAAGCGCCTCCGCGGTCACAGCCTGATCACCTCGGAGGACCGACAGCTGATCCGAACTGCCTGCGAGGTGCTCGTGGGGAAGCGGGTTCGGCTCATGGACATCTTCGATCCGGAGGCCGCGGCGTGAACGCGCACTTCGACGAAACCGGCGAGTTCCCGGTGCCGTTCGGGACAGTTACCCAAGTGCCCGACGATGGGCAGCGGATCCGGCCGCGGACCGGAGACGCGAACGCGGCGAATTGCGTGACACCCCGGAGAGCGGATAGCTGTGGCGACGGGGGCCAATCGTGCGCTGAGGCCACATCGTGACGATCCACGAACTTCTCGCAGTCGCGGACGGACGTCACCCGATGCCCACCGAGAAGGTCGACGTCCGTGTTCACTGCGCGGTGTGCGGCGAGTCCAATCACCAGCCCCTCCTGCGTCGTCTGACCCGCGTGGTTCGTCAGACGATGAACGGCCAGCAGTGGCTCTACTGGTACTGGACGCCGGAGCCCACGGGCGACGTCAACGGCATTGACTGCGGCTACTCCGGCCGCTGCCTGGACGTCTAGATGGCCCAGCCGCCTCTCGACCATGTGGACCTCCTCTATCCGGTCTGCGCGCTCTGCGGAGATGGAACCAAGGTGTTCGACCGCTCGCAGTTCCGAAAGACGATGAGCGGAACAGTGCTCTGCCCGGATTGCTACGGCGAGACGCCCGTGCTCGAGCCACCGCATGAGGGGGCGAAGTAGATGCCCACCCCGATCCTCTGTCAGATCTGCGGAGACGAGGCCGGCCTTGGCGGCGAGCTGCTTCCAACCGGAGCCCTGTGCATCGTGTGCGTGGACAAGGAGCCCCAGGCTCCCACAAATAACCCCAATGAGGGCGGTGGCGCGTCGTCGGCGCCATTGCCCGCCCAGACGGACGCTCCGCGCGCGGCGGAGGAACAGACGGAGAGCAAAGGCGAGCCCGCCCCCCCGGCCGCCGGCGACCGCGCGAAAGAGCGACGACGGGTCCGACGTGAGGACATCGGATCGTACGAGACCTTCGGCGCGCCGCCTCCCGGATCCGGGACCGTCGTGCGGCTTCACGGCCGGGAAAACGTGCTCCCGCCGGTAGAGATCACCGGCATCCTCGCGGAGGCTGGCGATGTCGACGTGTCGCACCTTCGCGCCTTCGACCCACCGAAGACTCGAGAGGTCGCCTCGATCGAGATCGAAGAGTGGATCTACGGCGCGCTCGGCCAGCTTCCGGACTTGAGCCTGCTCGAAAGGCTCGTCCTTCGCCGCACGCCCTTCGAGTTCCATCACCGCGCGGACGTTGTCGCCGGCCTCGAAGTGTGCCGCTTCGTGGTGGTCCTGGAGTGGCGCGCGTCGGATGACTCCACCGCGCCGACGTTCCGGGAGATCGGCCCATCGTTTCAACCGCGCATGGGCAGCCGCGCCGATCGCGCCTCGGCGCTGAACACCGCCCGCGCCTGGGCGTGGAACCAGGCCAAGAAGCTCAAGGCCGTGGGGCCGATGTCCTACCGCCAGGCCCGAGAGAGCTGAGGAGACACCGATGCCGAACGATGAGCTGGATCTCTTGACTGCAAGCGAGGAGCGGAAGTTCACGGCGCAGGCCGTTGGCTGCGTCGTGCTGGTGCTCCTCGTCGCGGCCCTTGTCGGTGGCCTGGTCGGATACGCGATCGGGGAGCTTCGGTAGATGTCCACCGACTTCGCCTGGTCGACAACCACCGGCGAGTGGACCGAGCGCCCGGTCGAGCGCTTCGCCATCCCCGCGAAGGCCGTGGTGCGGATGCTCTCCGCGATCGCGCCCAACATGGTCCTGAAGTTCGAGCAGGATCCCACCTTCCCGCCGGCCCGGATGCCCGCCGGAAAACGGCTGTGGATCGTCGACGAGATCAAGGAGTGGGTGAAGAACCTCCCGCCCGCGCCACCTCGCCGCACCTGGACGCCGAACCAACGCGCCGCACGGGCGAGGTCGAAGGCGAAGCGGAATGCGATCGCGCGAGGTGTCCAGTGAGTCATCGCTTAGAGCATCGCGCCGTTCACGTGGCGCCGCGAGAGACGGTAGAGCCCAAATCGTCGCCCGTCGATCGCACGTCGATCACCCTTCTGATTGGCTCCCGTCGAAAGTTCGGGTCGTCTCAGGCGATCGCCCTCGAGGCCGAGGCCGTTGAGGGCTGGCATCGTCACAGTGTCGGCGCCACGAAGTCGATCCTCCCCTCGCGCGGCGAGAGCTACGGCCGCGAGCAGGGCGAGGGCCTGCGTCCCCTCACCCTTTCCGACTTGGCCGAAGCGATCAAGGACGGTGGCACCGCCGGTGTGGCGTCCGCCCGCGCAGCGCTCGCTCCCTACAACCGCGCCGTCGAGGAGGCGTCTGCCGGACCGAACACCTCGCTCGACCAGGTCGTCGCCGACTTCGCGCAAGAGGCCTCGGACGTCCACATCGGCCTCCTCCGCGGCCGATCAGACGTTGATCTTCAGCGCGAGTCCGACGAGGCCCGCGCCCGCCTTGACGCCGTGGACGCCGTTCTCGCGGAGCGCCGCGGGAAAACCAACATCGGAGGCCTTCAGTGACCTTAAACATCGCGGTCTTTCTTATCGGGTTCTTCTTGGGGTGGCGTGAGCGTGGGCGCCACGAGGCCACGCTCGGCGCGAAGGGGCGTCGATGAGGCGGAAGATCCTCGGATCCGTGGGGATCGCGTTCCTCACTTACCTCGCCGCGACGGCCTCCACCGCGCGGCCGAGTCCGCCCATGGACGCGATCGCCCAACCAAACTTCAACGCGCCTTTGCCGAAGGCGGACGCGGGACACCGGGACACCCGGTCCCAGATCGCAAACAAGCCCGCGCAAGTCGCGGGCATCGGCACGCCGCAGGCCGGCGAAGAGGGCCCCACGTGGGAAGAGCGCGGGGCTCCCCGCCCGTTCGTGCATACGGAGGCCGGCGCGACGGCCGAAAGGAACGGGGAACCAGCCCCAGTCGGCCGCGGCTTCCGACGCCATCGCGCACCCTTTTCTCTCTACACGATCGTTCTCGACGCCGCCGCCCGCCGCGGTGTCCCCTTTCACATCCTCGCGGGCCTAGCCGAAGACGAGTCCACCTGGCGCGAGAAGGTCGAAGGCAAAGACGGTGAGCAGGGCCTCTTTCAGCTGAAGGCAGGCACGGCCACCTGGTGCGGTGGCGAGGTCGATCGACTCGACGCGTTCGACAACGCCGACTGTGCCGCGCGCTACCTCTACGCGCAATACGAGCGCTTCGGTTCGTGGGAACTCGCGATCGTCGCCTTTAAGGCCGGACCAGAAACGATCCCCGAACGAATCCCGGCCTCATCGTGGGAGTTCACCCAGCGCGCCCTCCTCAAGGCGGAGGCCTACCGATGAGGATGATCACCATCAAAGGCGTCTCCCGGTCGCTCTTGGGCTGGTCTCAACAGCCAGGCGCTGCCAAATACGACACGATCTACGTCCGTCTCCGCAACCAGTGGCCCGCGGAGGCCGCGGTCTTCGCGCCATTCCGCGCGAAACCCGCGAACGTGCCAGGCCGTGGTGCATCTGCGTTCGAGAGAACGGGTGCAGCGCGTCCACCTGCGCCGCCGAAGGCTCGTGTGGCGAACCCTTTCCGGCCGTGCCTCGGCTCGTTTCGCTCGGTCCCGCTTGATTGCCTCGACGTCGTCCGGAGGTCCGCGTAGTGCGCGCCATTTCCTTGTGGCAGCCGTGGGCCTCTCTTCTGGTCTTTGGGCTCAAGCGATTCGAGACGCGCGCGTATCCCTTCCCGGCCAGCCTGCGGGGCCATCGGATCGCGATCCATGCCGCGAAGAAGGACGTGGCCATGGACCCGCAGTTCGCCCGGGCCGTCTTTCAGATGCTCACGGATGCCGGAATGTCCCGCGACCAGGTCGCGTTCGGCGCCATCGTCGGAACACTCGAGCTTCGCGACGCCTATCAGATGGGGAGCCACATCGAAGGCGCGTCCAGAAGCCGACTCTGGGACGTCAAGGAGCTGGTCGACCGCCGGTGTCCTGCTTCCGTCGATGTCGCCACCGAGGCCGCCCTGGGCGACTTCCGTCTCGATCGGTGGGCGTGGGAATGCGTGAAGCCTCATGCGCTCGCGAAACCGATCCCATACATGGGGAAGCAAGGGTTCTTCGACGTCACCGGCCCGGGCGTCCTCAATCTCCTCAACGCCTCGGACGACGAGCCGAAGCCCATCACCCGCGGGGAGATCTCCCGCCCGATCGTCACCATCAACGAAGGAGCCGTGCCCCATGACGCCAAATAGCGAACCCTCGACGCCCACCACTCCCACCGCGGCGCCGCGGATCCCGATCGAGCAGATCGCCCCGTCGAAGACGAATCCGCGGAAGTCATTCCCGGCGTCGGATCTCGCGATCCTCACACAGAGCGTGAAGAAGCACGGCGTCTTCAGCCCGCTCACCCTGCGGCCCCATCCCAGCAAGCCGGGGTTCTTCGAGATCGTCGACGGGGAGTGCCGATACCGGGCTGCGAAGGAAGCCGGGGTGACGGCCGTTCCGGCCGACGTGCAGACCCTCACCGACGATGAGGTCATCGAGCGCCAGCTCGTCTCGTTCATCCTTCGGAAGGATCTCACGCCGCTCGAGGAGGCCGAGGGCTACAACGGGCTGCTGAAGAAGCGTTACACGCACGAGCGCATCGCCGAACAGGTAGGGAAGTCCGAGCAGTACATCCGCGATCGCTGCCGCCTCCTTCGCCTCACTGAAGGGGCCCGCGAGCTTCTCCTTGCAGGGCGGATCGAGACGGGGCACGCGAACCTCCTCGCTCGCCTCGACCCGGTCGACCAGGCGCGCACGATCCGCGTCCCCGATGGCTCGGCGAATCACAGCGGGCTGTGGCAGGCGCAGCGTTCGCTACCTCGCACGTCCGAAGAGATCGAGAGCCTCCACCAGGGGAGGGCCGTCGAGAAGGCGGAAGGCGACCTCAAGGCCGTCTCCGTTCGCGAGCTGGCCGCGTGGATCGACAGGCACGTGAAGCTGAACCCCACGGCGCCGGAGAACGCTGAGCTGTTCCCCGAGGTCGCCGAGGCGGTCAAGGCCGCGGCGACGAAGGTGCCAGGGGAGAAGCCCCCGAAGGTCATTCACATCACCTTCGAGAACGTGCTAGCCGACGACGTGAAGAGGGTGGACGGGCCGCGTGTCTACGGTCCCCGCTCCTGGACGCGTGCGGACGGCAAGGCGGGTTCGAAGAGCTGCGCCGCCTCCGTCATCGGGATCGTCATCGCCGGCGACGCCCGCGGCGAAGCCTTCGCGGTCTGCATCGCGAAGAAGACCTGCCAGGTCCACTACAAGGCGGAGATCACCGCGGCCGCGAAGCGTGAGCGCGACGTCGAGAAGTCCGGCAAGACCGGGCAGGATCGGTGGGCGCTCGAGCAGGCGAAGCGGAAAGCAGACCAGGAGGCCCGCGACCTGGCGCGCAAGCGGTTCGATCGCGCCATCCCGGCACTTCGCGTCGCCCTGGCCGAGAAGGCCGTCGCCGCACCCCTCGCCGAGATGAAGCTCCTCGTGGAGTCTGGGCTCAACGGGGGCGAACACGAAGCCCTGAAGCGCTGCTCGTCGATCCCCGCGGGTAAGTCCTCCGATGATTTCATCCGCCGCATCGGCATGGCGACCGGCCTCGCCGCCGTCTTCGACTACTACGTGGACGAGGACCGCGTCGAACGCGTGGCCAAGCGCTTCAAGGTCGACGTCGCCAAGGTCATCGCATCCGCCAATGCGAACGACCTCGCCACAAAGGCCGCCAAGTCGAAGGCGAAGCCGGCGAAGCGGAAGAAGGCTGGGAAGTGAGCCGCCTGGAGGTCTCAGGGCGCGCCGGAGAGCCGCTCTCCATCATGGTCGACGGTCGAAGCCTGCCCTTCACGCCCGCCGACCTCACCGCGGACCAGGCCGACGATCTCATCCGCGCGGCGCGATACCCCGCCTACCTGCTCGAGGTGTGGCCGAAGATCCGCGAGGCCCTCGACGTCGTCGCCGCGGCCGCGAGATGCCCGGAGATCGGGACCACCCCGGTCCTATCCGCCCCGATCGTCCGGCTGCTCTGCCTGGTCGCAGGCATGCACGCCCTGATCATCCCGTTCGAGCGCTTTGAAGTCACCGGGGCCGAGCGGGATCACCTCGTCCTCGGCGCCGCTGGGAAGACAGCGGGAACACTGCTCGACTGGCCGACCCTCGGCGGGGCGCTCTACCGAATCGCTGACTCTCTCGGCGTCGGTGGCGTTCCTTTCGCCGGCGCCCCCCCCGGCCTCCACTTCACCCGCACCGAGGCTCACGGCGGCGCCTTCCGTCTCCTGTGCCGCCTGCTCCTGGAGCACGTCGATGTCCCGAGCTGAGGGGACCATCCACGTCTGCCCCCCAGTCGCCGGCGGGATGTACGCCCCGGAGACGATCGTCGCGCTGCGGGCCTTGGGAGACGCCGCGCGGCGCCAGGTGAAGCGCGAGAAGGCCTCGGCCGGCCGCCACGCTGAACACCGCCGCAAGAAGCTCCGGAAGCACAAGGCGCTCGTGCGCCACATCAAGCGGAGTCGCGCGTGAGGCGATTCTGGAGTACGGCCGAAATCGCCGCGCTCATGAGGCGCTACCCGAACGAGCCCACAGCGGTCATCGCGTCGGACCTCGGCCGCCGTCTGTCGGCGGTCAACGCCTACGCCGGCAAGCTCGGCCTCAAGAAGAGCGCGACCTATCTCGAGAGCCCCGCCGCCTGCCGGCTGAGACGTGGCGACAACATCGGCGCGCCGTACCGCTTCCCAAAGGGCAACGTTCCCTTCAACAAGGGCCTGCGTCGGCCTGGCTGGAGCCCAGGCCGCATGAAGGAAACGCAGTTCCGCAAGGGTGAGCGTCGCGGTGTGGCCGTGGCGCTCTACAAGCCGATCGGCACGGAGCGAATCAGCAAGGACGGCTACCTCGAGCGAAAGGTCAACGACGGCCTCCCGCTTCAAGCGCGGTGGCGAGCGGTTCACCTTCTGGTCTGGGAGGCCGCGAACGGCCCCCTGCCCAAAGGACACGCCGTCACGTTCCTGAACCGCGACAGGCGCGACGTTCGCCTCGAGAACCTCGGGCTCATCACCCGCGTCGAGCTGATGAGGCGCAACACCGTTCACAACCTTCCGGCGCCGTTGGCGGCGACCGTCCAGCTACTCGGCGCGCTCAAGCGCCAGATCCGAAAGAGGACCAAGGCTCATGACTCAGAACAAGATCGAACACCTGCGCAACCACCTGTTCGAGACGCTCGAGGCGCTGAAGGACGACGACAAGCCGATGGAACTCGATCGTGCGCGAGCGATCGCTGACGTCGCGCGCGTGATCGTTGACTCCGCCAAGGTGGAGGTTCAGTTCCTGAACGTGATCGGAGGGAGCGGCACCGGCTTCATACCGGCCGCGCTCGAAGGCGACAAGCCTCCCGCGACGCACAAGCTGATCGCCGGAGGGCGCCGCTAGTCCCATGGCGAAGCCCACTCCTGCGCTAGCCGCCCGCGAGGCCTTCGTCTTCAAGCTCCTCGGCTGTATCGAATGCGAGGCCTACGGTGAAGGCAACGAGGACATGCGCCCGCACAAGGTCATGGAGCACGACGGGAGCGGTCCACACGGAACGGCGGCGCCCGCGGTGTGGCATGGCCATGGCGAAGAGTGTGGCGAGTGTGAAGAGGAGTTCCGTGTTCTCGAAGCGGAGAAGCTCGGCCTTATTCGCCCCCTTGAGGTCTGGAAACCCGCGAGGCCCTGTTCCTGCGGCGTCTCGGGCTACGGAAAGCCAGGAGCCCGCTGGGATTGTTTCGACTGCGGCGCACCCGTGGAGGTCCCCCTCGCGTGATCACCCTCAACCACACGAAAAAGGCCCCGTCTCCGGCCCCGACGTGGATCGCCGTCTACCGGGATGCTGCGGTCGACGAGCGGCTGGACGCCACGACGCCGAGCCGGCGGGCGCTCCTCGTGGCCACAGCCCTCCTCGAGGACGTCCCATCCCCGAACCGCGACACCTTCGTCCGCCGCTTCGCGGTCGCGCTGGACCGCGAGCCGATGCGCCTCTACGAACTCGAGCGCCAGGTCTCCCCGGCCGCCCCGGTGGAACAGGTAGCCGACCACCTCGCCCTCCGCGTCGACCGCGCCATGAAGGGGCTCTCATGACGAACCTCATCCCCGGCGAGCTGCTCACGCACCAGCGCTGCAACGCGTCCACCGGATGCGGGCCGAAGGGCTGCGGCCAGGCGATCGCCTTCCGCCTCACCCGGAGCGGCGCGAAGATGCCGCTCGACCCCGTCCCGTCGCCCGACGGCAACATCGCCCTGGTCGGCGAGACCGACGATCACGAGGGAATCGCCGAGGTCCTCACCGACGATCGCGGCGATAGCTACGAGGGGCCCCTCTACATCACGCACTTCGCCACGTGCCAGGACGGCGCGCAGTTCCGCAAGTCCCGGCCCCCGTCGCGTTCGGCGCCCTACCCTCAGCCCAAGACGCTCGACAGCGCCGCCCAGAAGCTCGCCGAGGACCAGATCAAGGCCCACGCCGCGTGGTTCGCGCGCGAGTGCAAGGAGCAGGGCCTCACGACGGTTGACGCCGTCGGCGCTCTGTTCGCCGAGCGCCAGAAGAAGTGGTGGCGAGACGAGCGAAACCGCAGAGCTCGGCAGGAGTGGATTCTGCGCGTTCGAACGCTGGTCCGTGAAGAACTCGGCCTCCGGGCCACGGCAGCCGCATGAACTATCGAGCAAGGAGACGGGCCGAATGAGCAGGCAATTTGCTGAGGGAACCGTCGTCAGCGTCCCAAAGTCCAAGGCCGAGATCGAAGACCTCTTGACCCGCTACGGGGCCGACAAGTTCGGATACGCGGTGGATGAACGGTCAGCAAAGATCCTCTTCGAGGTTCTCGGTCGGCGTGTTCGCTTCGTTCTGCCGATACCGGCGAAGACAGAGAAGCGCTTCACCCACGACAAGCGCTACGAGTGGAACTCCAACACCGAGGCGAAAGCCGCGGCGCTGTGGGACGCGGAACACCGTCGCCTGTGGCGCTCCTTGGCGCTCGTCATCAAGGCGAAACTCGAGGCCGTCTCGAGCGGCATTGTCACGTTCGAAAACGAGTTCCTCGCACATTTCGTGCTCCCGAACGGCCAGACGGTCGGGGAGAATATCGCGCCCGCGCTCCTCGAGATACACGAGACCGGGAAGAACCTCCCTCTGCTCGGAGGGTCGTTCTCATGAGCTTCCATGTTCTGAGCTGGGTGGCGGACCACTCGCCGACGAAGGGCCCCGCCCGCCTCCTCCTCGTGATGATGGCCGACATGGCGAACGACGCCGGCGAGTTCTACTGCACGAACGCCCACCTCGCGAAGCGCTGCAACGTCAAGAGCGTGCGGGCCATTCAGATGCAAACCCGCGCCCTCGCGCGCATGGGCGCCATCAAGATCATTTCCCAGGCCGCCGATAGCGGGCGTTCGCTCAATAACGCCTACCAGATCATCACGCCCGGCCGCCAAACCGCCGAGCTGCGATCGAAGGCTCCTAGGGTGAAGAAACCTTCACCCTCCCCGGCACCCGCAACCGAACCGCCGAGGGTGAAGGATCCTTCACCCTCCCACCCTGAAGAAACGTTCACCCTCACCCCGCAGGATCCTTCACCCTCACCCCGCAGGATCCTTCACCCACATATAGAAACCGTAAACAGAAACCTCCAACAGAAACCTCTAACGGAACAGCAGCAACAGCCGCGCGCGCGCGAAGACGCCGAGCCGCATCGGCCCCCGGAGGAGGTCGAAGCCCTTCGCCGGAACATCGAGCAGCTCGCGGAACTCGACGGCCTTGGATTCGACCGGGTCGCCTTGTTCGTGACGTCCGGGAGGGCCAGCGGGAGGCCGCAATGCCGGGGAACTCTGAGTTTCGAGACCATGAGCGAAAAGCACATGCGGCGATCGCTCGTGGACTCCAACACGCTTCTCAACCCGCCGGCCGCCTCGCGGAGGGTTCCCCTGTGATCCTGGTCGAATACGGCATCCACCTCACCTCGAAGAGCAACGGCAGCCACGGGCACTGGAGCCAGGCCGCGAAGGTGGCGAAGCGGGAGCGGACCAAAGCTCTCGACCTGGTCGAAGGCGCGATGCGCCGGGTTGGCGGCGGCGAGCAGCCTTACCAGCTGCGGAAGGTCGCCTACACCGGTCGATTCCGCGGAGTAAAGGTCAAGAAGACCAAGATGGTTCGCATTCTCGCCCCCCTGTGGGCCGAGCGTCTCGCCGGCGGGCTCACGATCACCCTGACCCGATACGCGGCCAAGCTCCTAGACGACGACGGCCTCCGCCGCGGTTTCAAGCACATCCGTGACGGAGTCGCCGACGCGTTCGCGGTTGCCGACAACGATCCCCGCCTGACGTTCGACTATCAGCAGATCCCCGAACCGCCGTCGCGCATCACTGTTCGAATCGAGTGGAAGCCCGAAGGAGACGCCCAATGAGCTTGGCCGAGAAACTTGCGGCGCGTGTCGGTGTAGTCGAGGCGATCCGCGCGATGGTCGGCCATCTGCTCCGCGGTGCGCTGCTTGATGACGCCATGGCCGAGGCTGAGAAACTCGCTCGAACCGGTGGAACGGGCAAGGTCCACATAGTGATCGACGTCAAGGACGGTCGCTCCGCGTGGGGCATAGCCCGTGCGATCGAGAGTCAACGGCACATTGAAGGACCGGACCGTCGCAGAATCGATATCAGCCCGCCGGCAACTCCTCCCTAGTGAGTGTTTGCTAGGATTCACCCGGCGCGAAAAGTGCCGCCCCGGCCCGGACGATCTAAATCCCTGCAAGGAAACTGAAGATCGGCCGGGCCTACGTTTTGGCCCCCCTGAAACCGGCGGCGGTGAATCAGGGAGTGGGCTGTCTTCTCTTCATGATGGTTTCTTGTATACCCGCTTCGTAGCACCGAGTCAAGCGGGAAAACCCCTCGCGAAGGAAAGTCAGGCTGCGCTAGATCGCGCCTTGGTCGTGCTCTCGGGCTTCCACTCGCCGCGCGAGTAAGTCATCGTGAACCGAAGCGGCGTCGCCTGGTCGGGATCGCTCGCGGCCCTCTCGAGATCTCCGAGCGTGTAGCCGGCCACTTGCTTGTGAAACACCGCGGCCAGGCGGAGGAGCTTGTCGGACTGCGTCCCGATGGGGGACTTGTCCTGCTCCCACCGCGAGAGCGCCGACGGCGCGCACCCCATCAGGCTCGACAGCTCGCGGCCGGACATCATCAGGATGCTCCGGAGAAACGTCACCTCGGCGCCGGCGAGTCGTCCGGGCTTTCGCGCTAGAACCCCGACGATCGCGGTCGATAGCTCGAGAGCCTTCGGCACGACGGCGCCCCGGGCCCCACAGTCGGGGCACGTGAGGACCTCGACGTCCGCGAGGGTGATGGAGAGGCCCGACTCCTCGGAGTACAGATAGTTTTCCTTCCGCGACGCCACACGGGCGCCGCCACAGGCGGAGCATTTCGACATTTCGGCACCTCCGAAGCGTTCACCGCTTCTTGAAGAACGTCACCAGATCCAGCTGATTCTCGCCGCGGAACGCGACGACGACAACGACGCGGCCGTTCAGGACGCGATAGCACCACTTCCCGTCCTCGAACTCGGCCATCTGAACGAACCCGGCGACGAGGAACTCCGCCGCCGCCATCGGGAGGAACCCGTCAGCAGCAGCGGCGCGTCGGAAGTGCGGCGACGTGTAGACGGTTCCAACTTTCAAGCGGCGGAGGATCTCCTTCTTCGCGTCGTCGGCCTTCAAAGGTTCGTTCAACATGCAGAGAGAATACAAGCCTCTTGCTTATTTGTCAAACATAAATAAATTGTTGACAAAGAAGACGGGATTCGCTATCGTTCGTACATGGACAACACAACGACGACGGGAACGGCGAAGGCGACCTGGGCGGATCTCATGGTGGAAGCGATCACGAAACCGGGCCGCCTCGAGGCCTCCTTCCGGGCCTTCTACGGCTACAGCCTGGGGAATCGGCTCTATGCGATGGGCCAGTGCATCGAGCGCGGGATCACCCCCGGCCCGCTCGCCACCTTCCGGAAGTGGAGCGACCTCGGCCGCTGGGTCCGCAAGGGCGAGCGCGCCCTCCGCCTCCTGATGCCCATCGAGGTCGGGAAGTCCTGCGGCTGCGCGAAGTGCTCGCCGGAGGCTCCGTCGGCCGACAAGTGCCGCCGCGGCGTGATCTTCGTCGAGAAGTCGCGGTGGTTCGTGCTCGCGCAGACGGACGGCGCCCCCATCACCCAGGACGCGCCCCCGGCTTCGTGGTCCAAGGAGCGCGCCCTCGCGGCCCTCAACATCACGGAGGCGCCGTTCGATCACATGAACGGGAACGTTCAGGGTTACGCGAAGGGCCGCACGGTCCGCGTTTCCCCGATCGCGCAGAATCCCACCGCAACCCTCTTCCACGAGCTGGCCCACATCGTTCTCGGCCACACCGACCCCCACACCCAGCAGCTCGCCCGCGACATCCGCGAGGCCGAGGCCGAGACGGCCCTCATCCTCCTCGAGACCCTCGGCATGGAGGGCGCGGAGTACTGCCGCGGCTACGTTCAGAGCTGGCTCGAGCCCGCGCACGTCGAGGCCTTCCGCGCCTCGGCGGGCCGGATCTTCCGCGCTGCCGATGCCATCCTGAACGCGGGCATCGTCGTTGCGGCGGACGAGGCCGCATCGTCGGAGCTTTCGCAGGCTGCCTAACCGGGGCTTGACACGCGGCCCGAGAAAGTAAGAGACTCCCTCCGTCGTAACAATTCACCGGGCCCCGTATCGGGAGACCAGAACTGAGCCCCGCATGCCTTAACAGGCGGCGGGGCTTTCGCTTTCTGGTCACCCGATGCCAACTCCCCCCGCCGATCACTTCCTCCGCGCCTTCGAAATAACCCTCGGCCACGAGGCCGGAGTTTCGCGCGACCCGAAGGACCGCGCCGGCGACGGGACCGGAACGCCCCACACAAATCTGGGCATCACGCTCAAGGTGGTTCGACAGTACGACGCCGACGGCAAGCTCGGCGCCTTTCTCCGCGACGCGTTCGACGTCGACGACGACGGAGACTTCGATTCGGACGACGTCCCAGGCTGGACGCCCCAAACCGCGGCGATTTTCTATCGCCGGTTCTACTGGGACGAAGTCCAGGCCTTCGCGTTCCCTTTCCCGATCGCGCTCGTGCTCTTCGACGCCGCGGTCAACATGGGCCAGTCGTCAGCGGTGCGCGTTCTGCAGGTGGCCCTCGGAGTCACGGCGGACGGCGCCGTCGGCCCGGTCACCATCAAGGCCGCGCAGCGCCGCAAGGGTGACGACGTGTTCCTGGGCAAGTTCCTCGCCCAGCGGCTCGAGGCGAATCGCCGCGCGCCTACCGCGACCGACCATTTCCTCGGATGGGCGCGTCGCGCTTTCGCCTTACACCTCGAGGCCCTCAAACACTAGGAGTCCAAACCCCCATGAACATGAACGTCCGCCGCCTCGCCATCCTCGCGATCGTCTGCCTCATCTCCGCTTGCACGCTCACGACCGGCCCGACCGTCGTCAACGTGACTGTGATCGCCACGCAGACCTTTCTCCTCCCCACGCCGATCGCCTCGAATCAGGCCGGCTGTCCCGCGATCTCCAAGATCCGCGTGAACTACCCGGAGACGCTCGATCGCGGAGCCAAGGCGCCCATCTCCGCGACCCCACTCGACGCTGAAGACAAGCAACGCCCCGCGAGCTGCGACGACGCGGACGGACTCTCGTGGACCGTTCAGCCCTCGGAGATGTTGACCGTTGCGAACCCGAAGGCCTTCGACACCGACGTCATCGCCGGCACGAAGGCCGGATCCGCCACCCTCAGCGTCTCGGTCGGTAAGTCCGGCTCCAACTCAGTCCCCATCAAGGTTCTCTAAACCTCGCCCGTGAACTGGTTCGAAAAGAAGGCCCTTCAATTCGCCTGGAGAAAAAACGTCATGAACGCCCCCAACATCCGCCGATACGTCCCGCTCGTCTCCGTGCTCTACGTCTGCGTCTGCGTCATCCTCGAGTTCCTCGGCTACGCCCCGGCCGCCCAGGCGCTCAAGTCGCTCGGCGGCATGCTCGACCTCGAGTCCTTCTCGGCCGTCTCCCCCGCGGAGTTCTTCACCGCGGTCGCGGGCGTCGCCGGGGTGTTCATCAAGATCCGGAGAGTGATCGAGAAGACGAAGAACGGTGGCGAGTCGATCAAACCGCGCCCGATCGGCCCCGCGCTCGCACTCGTCGCCCTTGCACTCCTTCCGACCGCGGCGTTCGCGCAAGATCCGACACCATCGCCGACACCGAAGAACGCGTTCACCCTCTCGACCGGCTACATGCGCTTCGTGACGCCGGGCATACGAGACGTCGAGGATCTCGAAGCTCACCTCGAGGCGCGGGTACACACGCCCGCGCAGACGATCACGGAGGCCTTCGTCCGATGGACTCGCACCCAGGGCGCCGCGGAGGGGATCGCAGGATGTCACGCTG
>CAZBTT010000056.1:7270-15315 GCA_964494295.1 uncultured Acidobacteriota bacterium | reverse complement strand
GAGCCCTTCAAATCGCTCTGGTACAACCACATCCAGCCGCCGCTTTTCGACGCGATCCGTGCGGTTTTCGCCGCGGTCCATCCAAACTCCCACGGCGAGGCCCTCATACGAAGTGTGGACGCCAAGCTCTACAACGCCTGGATGTTCGTCTACGCGGCCACTGCGGTCCTGGTCTACGGGTGGTTGAGCAGGGTAAGGGGCGCTCGCCCGGCGACGATCGGCGTCGCCACCTTCCTTCTCCTCCCCGGACCAATCTTCTATGCGACCTTTCTCGACAGCACGTTGCTCTCCGCGACGTTGATCCTCTGGTTCTTCTGGAGCCTTTGGAGGTTCGGCCGGGGCGAAGCGGTCTCCCTCGAACTCGTGGTGGTTTCGATTCTGCTTTTCTTCACCCGTTCGGTTTTCCAGTGGCCGTTCCTGGTTGTCCTGGGCGTGAGTTTCTGGCTCATGGGTGTGCCGCGGTCCCGAGCCGTGCGCGTCCTCCTGCCGATCGCGGTCGTGATGACGCTGTTTCTGGCCAAGCAGTACGTCCTATTCGGCCTTACCACCACGTCGTCCTTCGGTCCCGACAGCTTCTGCAAGGGTCTCTCCGAGTATTGCCACGGCACGACGAAGGTGGATCTGCCGAAAACCACCGATCGTTTCAACGCTTTTGTCCTGCGCCGGGCCGAGAAACTGAATGGCGAGTACAACTACAACCAGGAAGCGTTCCTCAAGAGGTCGTTTTCCCAGATGCAGGAGTACAAGGCGCTGCTGCGGCGCCTCACGCCCGCCCGCGTCGTGGAAGTTTTCAAGACGAACCTTCGGTTCTATCTGCGGCCCACCAGTCGACATTCTGCGCATGTCATCGTCGACCGGCTCTTCTGGCGGCGGCCCTTCGAGTTCCTCCTCTCCGGCGGGAGCTTTGTGATTCTTCTGGTTCTTTCGATCGGGGTCTGGTTCGAGCGATGCAGAAAGCTGCCGCCGGCCGATCGCACCCGCGCCCTTCGATACGGCCTCGGTCTCGCCCTGCCCGCGCTCTACGTGGCCGCGGTGACCATTGTCTTCGAAAGCGGCGAGAACATGCGCTATCGGTTCTTCCTCGAGCCCACGCTTTTTGTCTTCTTCTGGATCTCTCTCGCATCCCTTCGGCCGAGTCGGATTGGAGAGACAATTCCGACGTCATGACGATCGAGCGCTACGAATTCAACCCTGATCTGTCGGGCGCCTCGACGCCCCCCGCGTCGTGGTACCTCGATCCCGCGGCCCTCGATCACGAAAAGAAAGCGATCTTCGGCTCGACCTGGCAACTCGTGGGCCATACCGATCAGGTCCGCGAGCCGGGCGATTACTTCACCTGCACGGTCTCCGACGAACCCCTGGTGGTGGCTCGAGGCGGGGACGGCGTGGTCCGCGCCTTCTCGAATGTCTGCCGGCACCGCGCGGGTCCGGTCGCCCGTGGCGGGGGGAACCGGAAGTCGCTTCAGTGCGCGTATCACGGGTGGACGTATGGAATGGACGGCGCGCTTCTCACCACGCCCGAGTTCGAGGGCGTCGCCTGCTTCGAAAAGAAGGACGTTCGTCTGCCTCCGGTGCGTGTCGACACATGGGCGGCTTTCGTCTTCGTGAACCTCTCTCCCGCGGGACCGGGTTTGCGGGAAGTCCTTGGCGACATCCCAGCCCAGACGAACCATCTCTCCTTCGACCACCTGCGTCTGTACAAGAAAATCGACTACGAGGTCCAGTGCAACTGGAAGGTGTACGTCGACAACTATCTCGAGGGTTATCACATCCCCCTCGTGCATCCCGGCCTCTTTCGTGAGCTCGACTACGCCGCTTACCGCGTGGAGACCGGCGAGTACTCGTCCAAGCAGCACGCGCCGATCCGCCGACGCGCCAACGAGGAGTCTCTCTACCGCCGGAACCTCAAACCGGAGGTAGAGCCGGAGGCGCTCTACTACTGGCTCTTTCCGAACCTGATGTTGAACCTCTACCCTGACAACCTGCAGACCAACGTCATCCTGCCTCTTGGGCACGACCGCACGCTCACGCGCTTCGAATGGTTCGTGTCCGACGAACACCGGCCGGGTCTCGAAGAGGAACTCGCGCGTTCGCTCGAGTTCAGCGACGAAGTGCAGCAGGAAGACATCGAGATCTGCGAGGCGGTCCAGCGTGGTCTGCGTTCGAACACATATCAATCGGGCCGCTACTCCGTGGCCCGCGAGAACGGCCTCCACCACTTCCACGGTCTGTTGAGCCGCTTTCAGCAGCAAGGGCCCCCGCCCGAGTGCCGGGACTAAAATCGCCGCATGAGCGAAGCCCTCCTGACCCCCAGTATCGAATCCCTCGCCCGTTTCTCCGGAAGCGGCCCCCGCATGGCGAGCCTGGCAGACAAACTGCAGCCGTCGACGATCCTGAAGGTGGCGGGGGAGATCCGCGCGATGCTGGCCGCGGGGAAGGACGTCTGCGATCTGACCGTGGGCGACTTCGATCCGAAGTACTTCCCGATTCCCGAGAAACTCCGCGATGCCGCCAAGAAAGCTCTCGACGACGGGGCCACGAACTATCCGCCTTCCAACGGAATTCCGAAGCTGCGCGAGTCGGCTCAGCGTTTTTACGCGCGTCATCTCGGCCTTCAGTACCCGATCGACTCCATCCTGGTCGCGGCGGGCGCGCGGCCGCTCATCTACGCGCTTTTCCGCGTTGTGGTCGAACCCGGCGACACGGTTTCGTTTCCCGTCCCGTGCTGGAACTATCCCTTCTACGCCGAGATCCTGAACGCGAACGGCGACGCAGTGATCTGTTCTCCCGAGGACGCCTTTCAGCCGCGCCCCGGCGCGCTTGATGCCGCCATCGAGAAGGCGAGCCTCATCATCGTCAACACGCCGCTCAACCCCGCGGGTACGGTCACGCCGCGCGCCGCGGTGCTCAAGCTCTCCGAGGACATCGTTCGCGAAAACGAGGCGCGCGAGAAGGCGGGTCGTCGTCCGGTCTATCTGATGTACGACCACATCTACTGGATGTTGTCGTTCGGCGTCGAGCACGTCACACCGGTCGCCCTTGTGCCCGAGATGGCGAAGTACACCATCTTCATCGACGGCATTTCGAAGGGCTTCGCCGCGACGGGGCTGCGCGTCGGGTGGGCGTTTGGGCCCACCGATGTGATCGCGAAGATGAACACGATGCTCATGCACATGGGCGGCTGGGCCCCGAAGCCCGAGCAGACCGCTTCGGCGGCGATGCTCGATGACGATGACGCCATCACGAAGTACCACGCGGTTTTGAAGCCGGCCCTCACCCGGCGGCTGAATGCTCTCCATCAGGGCTTCCAGAAGCTCAAGGCCCTGGGTCATCCCGTGGACAGCATCGAACCAACGGGGGCGATCTACGTGAGCGCCCGGGTTCATCCCTTCGGGAAGAAAGCCGCGAACGGAGCGGAAATCAAGACGAACGAGGATATCCGTCGCTTTCTTCTCGAGGAGGCGGGCCTTGGTGTGGTGCCCTTCCAAGCCTTCGGCGTGCCCGGCGAGACGGGTTGGATGCGCCTCAGCGTCGGCTCGGTCAGCGAGGCCCAGATCGAGTCGGGAATGGCCCGGCTGGGGATGGCCCTCAGCGCTCTTCGTTAGGCTATCATTCGCCGCTCCTTGCGCCAGCAGACCGGTTCTTCGGTCGAACGCGCATAGCGCCACAAGGCAGAGAAACTAAGGACACGAAATGGGCCTGCTCGACATCATCACGGGCAAATACGTCGATCCCACTCACTTCAAGAGTGTGCACGAGGGCGGCAACATCATCACCACAACGGTAGACGCCGTGGTGAACTGGGGCCGCAAGTCGTCGATCTGGCCCTTTCCGTTCGGGACCGCCTGCTGCGCCATTGAATTCATGGCGTTTACGGCCTCCCACTATGACGTGGCCCGGTTCGGGTCCGAGGTCTTGAGGTTCTCGCCCCGACAGGCCGACCTGCTCCTCGTCGCCGGCACCGTCGTCGACAAGATGGGCCCGATTCTGAAGACGATCTACGACCAGATGCCCGAGCCCAAGTGGGTGGTTTCGATGGGCGTCTGCGCCTCCACCGGCGGCTTTTATCGCAGCTATCACACCATGCAGGGCATCGACGAGATCATCCCCGTCGACGTTTATGTCCCGGGCTGCCCTCCCACACCCGAATCCCTCCTTGCCGCGTTGATGAAGATCCAGGAGCGAATCAAGAGCGGCGATCAGACGAAACGCCCCCAGGGTGAGCACCGCGTGGGTGCCCGGGCCGAAGGTCAGAACGACCGGCGTGAACGCCGGCTCGCGTGGGCGACTGACGATGCCGCCCGCGCTGCCACCGGACTCGAGCCCCGTGGCCGGATTCACTTCAAGCTGACCGAAGAGCGCGATGAGCCTGGCTCTGGTTCTCACCATGCCTAGCATGCTGGCCCTCGAGCGCGATCAAGCGCTCGCCAAACCCGCCTACCGGATCCTCTCCGAGAAGTTCGGCGAAAAGGTCGTTCGCGTCACCGAGTTCCGGGGCGACCTCGCGATCACGGTCGCGAGCTCCGCGTGGAAAGAAGCGGCCCGCACCCTGCGCGACCATCCCGAACTCGATTACAGGCTCTTCCTGGATCTGTGCGGTGTCGACTACCTCAACGATGAGTCCCGCCCTGACCGCTTCGAAGTCGCCCTTCACCTTTACTCGGTTACCCACAAGCATCACATCCGCTTGAAGACGGCGCTGCCCGAGAAGAATCCGGTCTGCGACACCCTCACGGATGTCTACAAGGGCGCCAACTGGTTCGAGCGCGAAGCCTTCGACCTCTACGGCATCGTCTTCACCGGCCATCCAAACCTCATCCGCATCCTGACCCACGACGACTTCGTGGGCCATCCCATGCGGAAGGACTTCCCGACCGGCAAACGTTTCGCCACCAAGAAACCCAAGGAGTGGCTGCTCCACGTTCCCAAGGGGTCGGAGCACCTGGTCCTGAACATCGGCCCCTCCCATCCCGCCATGCACGGATGTTTCCGGGTTCAAACCCTCCTCGATGGCGAGACCATCAAGGACGCGGAAGCGGAGATCGGCTATCTCCACCGCAACTTCGAGAAGATGGCAGAAGAGCGGACCTACTGGCAGATCATCCCGTACACCGATCGCCTGAATTACTGCTCCGCCTTCATCAACGGCCACGGCTGGGCCCTGGCCGTCGAGAAGCTCCTGGGCGTCGCCGCCCCGCCCCGCGCGGAAGCGATCCGGGTGATTCTCTCCGAGCTGTCGAGAATCATGGACCACCTCGTCTGCATCGGCGCGAACGTGGTCGATCTGGGCGCCATCACCCCGTTCTTCGTGGTCTTTAGGGCCCGCGAGGAGATCTACGATCTTCTCGACTCGGTATGCGGCGCCCGCCTGACCGTGAGCTACGTCCGCATCGGCGGGGTGGCTCAGGATGTTCCGGACGACTTCGATGCGCGATGCCAGAACGCCCTCAAGTGGATCCGGGAAGTCGCCCTTCAGATGGAGAATCTGCTGACCCGTAACTCCATCTTCGTAAACCGGTTCAAGGACGTGGGCGTCTTCTCCAAGGAAGACGCTCTCTCCTATGGCTGGGTGGGTCCGTGCCTCCGCGGCTCAGGCATCGCCTACGACATCCGCCGGGATCATCCCTACTCGGGCTACGAGCAGTACGACTTCGACGTGCCGGTGGGAACCGTGGGCGACTGCTACGACCGGTATCTGGTCCGCGTGGAAGAGATCAAGCAGAGTGCCCGGATCATCGAACAGGCTCTCGGCAAGCTGCCCAAGGGCGACTTCATCACCCACGACCGCAAGGTGGCCCTGCCCCCCAAGTCCGAGGTGTACTCGAACATCGAGTCGCTCATGAACCACTTCAAGCTGGTCTACGACGGCATCCTGGCCCCGCCCGGCGAGGTCTACGGCTACGTCGAGGGCGCCAACGGCGAGCTTGGCTACTACATCGTGAGCGACGGGAAGAAGCATCCGGCCCGGGTCAAGGTCCGCCCGCCCTGCTTCAACATCTACCAGGCCTATCCGCAGATGATCAAGGGCACCCTGATCGCAGATGCAGTGGCCGTGATCGGTGGTCTCAACGTCGTTGCGGGCGAGCTGGATCGGTAAGGAACATGCCAAAGGTCACGATCGACGGTAAGGAAATCGAAGTCGCCCCCGGCACGTCCGTCATTCAGGCGGCCGAGCAGGCGGGCGTGCGCGTGCCCCGCTTCTGCTATCACGACGACCTGCCGGTCGACGGCAACTGCCGCATGTGCCTCGTCGAGATCGAGAAGTTCCCCAAGCTGCAAATCGCCTGCGGGACGCCGGTGAACGAAGGCATGGTCGTGAAGACCCAGGTCACGAGCGAGAAGGCGAAGGAAGCTCAGAAGAACACTCTCGAGTTCCTGCTCGTGAATCACCCGATCGACTGCCCGGTCTGCGACCAGGCGGGCGAGTGCTACCTGCAGGACCAGTACATGGACAACGGCCTCCATGACTCCCGCATCGTGCTCGAAGACAAGATCGCGAAGCGCAAGGTGGTCGACATCGGCCCCATCCTCCTCGACGCCGAACGCTGCGTGGTCTGTTCGCGCTGCATCCGCTACGAGCGCGAGGTCACGAAGACGAACCTCCTCGAGTTCGTGAACCGCGGCGGTTCCACCCAGATTTCGACGTACAACGGCGGCCCGATCACCCACGAATACGCGGGCAACCTCGTCGACGTCTGCCCGGTCGGGGCGCTTCTTTCCAGAGACTTCCGTTTCAAGATGCGCGTCTGGTTCCTCAAGGAGACAGACTCGATCTGCCCGGGCTGCTCCACCGGCTGCAACATGACGATCGACCATCGCGACGGTGAGGCGTATCGTTTCCGTCCCCGCCGCAACGTCGACGTGAACAAGTCCTGGATGTGCGATCCGGGCCGCGATCTTTACAAAACCGTTGGCGCCGACCGTGTCACCACAGCGCATAGAGCGGGAGGCGCCGTGGCGGCGCTCTCCGATCTCCTCGACGAGGTGGCCGGCCGGCTTCAGGCCGCCGGCGCCGCCACCGCCTTCCTTGCCTCACCTCACGCGAGCAACGAAGACGCGTTCGCATTCAAGAAGCTGGCGCTTTCCGTGGGGGGCCGGCTCGACTTCCGCGTCGGCAATCCGCAGGACAAGGTTACGGTTCGCAAGGACCCGATCCTCCAGCGCGAAGACCGCCACCCCAACACTCAGGGCCTGTCGAATCTCGGCCTCGGCGTCACCGGTGTGGAGGCCCTCCTGGGCGACTGCAAGGCCGGCAAGGTTCAAGTACTCGTGCTCCAGGATGCCGGTCTGCTTCGAGACGCCGGAGTTGCCGAGGCCGCGAAGCACGTTCCCTATGTCGTCGCGCTGGCCACCCACCAGGGTCCCCATCTGGCCGCGGCGCACGCCGTGATTCCGGCCGCGCTTTGGGCGGAGACCGACGGCACCTTCACGAACTTCGAGCAGCGGGTTCAGCGTTTCAAGCGCGCCTTCGAATCGCCGGGCGACGCCCGCCCGCGTTGGGAGACCGCGCTTGAACTCCTCGCGCGTCTGGGCAAACCGATGAACGCCGCCACCGCGGGCGACGTCTTCGTCGAGATGGCGGTCGAGACGAAAACGCTCGGCGACCTCACCCACCGGAGCCTCGGCTCCAAGGGTCTGGTCCCCGGCGGAAACCCCCAGGCTCAGGCCTCCGCGTAGGAACGAGAGACGAAGACCATGGCCTCAAGCGTCATCACCGTCAACCGCGACACCAAGCCCAGCTATTTCCCGATCTTCTACGGGATGTGGCTCACCCTTCGCAACATGCTCGAAACCCTCTTCGTGAAGGGCCGCTCGGCCACCATCGAGTACCCCGAGCAGAAGCGCAACATCTCCAAGCGTTATCGCGGGGTGCATCTCCTTACCGCCCGCGAAGACGGCACCCCCAAGTGCGTCGCCTGCTACATGTGCGCGACGGTGTGCCCGGCCGAGTGCATCTACATCGAGGCGGGCGAGCGGCCCGAGAAGAAGATCGAGAAGTACCCGACCCGTTTCGAGATCGACCTTCTCCGCTGTGTTTTCTGCGG
>CAZBTT010000056.1:0-7170 GCA_964494295.1 uncultured Acidobacteriota bacterium | reverse complement strand
TCGAGAAGTACCCGACCCGTTTCGAGATCGACCTTCTCCGCTGTGTTTTCTGCGGATTCTGTGTCGACGCCTGCCCGGAGGAGGCGATCCTGATGAGCCGCGAGAACGACCTCGTCGGAACTTCCCGCGCCGAGCTGATCATCGACCGCGAAAATCTGATGCACCGCGGCAAGCTCGCCGAAGTGGGTGCTGGGTATCGCCCGGTCGACCACGATGTGCGCCGGCCGGTGCGCATCGCGGCCCTCGAGCGCCTGAAGTCCGAGCACGGAATCGTGCCCGGCATGCCCAAGCGTCCCTGAGTTGGGGGGCCGCAAAGTGCTCAGCCCCCCAACCCCCCGACGCTCCGGCCGAAGTTAATTCGGCCTGCGCTACCGGCACTTCAAGGCGCCGCGTAAGGGTTTGGGGTTCGCGGCCCGTCGCGGACTACAATAGGGCCATTCCGACGGACCCTTTGTGGACGGCAGAGGTTTCTGGAGCAGCGCTCGCACCGCGCCCAAAAGAACCACCAATTAGGAGAGTCAAATCAATGTTGCGCAAACTTCTTGTCGGTGCTTTGATGTTGCTGGTTTCGACCAGCGCCTTCGCCCAGTCGCAGGCCATGAACGGCCTCATCGAGGGTGTGGTGAAGGATTCAACCGGTGGCGTGCTGCCCGGAGTGAACGTCACCGTCACCAACACCACCACCGGCGAAAGCAAGACCTACGTCACGGACTCGACCGGGAACTACCGGGCCCCCCTTCTGTCCCTCGGCTCCTACAAGGTCCGGGTCGAGCTCTCGGGCTTCAAGGCCTATGAGCGCGCGGGCTTCACCCTCTCCGCCGGCCAGAACGTCGTGGTGAACGCGACGCTTGAAACCGGCGTGATGACCGAGACCGTCACGGTCACCGGAGAAGCGCCGGTCGCGAACCCCGGCAAGGTCGACATCGGCCGCACCATCTCCGAGGACGAGATCAAGAACCTTCCCCTGGTTTCCCGCAACCCCTACAACTTTGCGTTCCTGCAGCCCAACGTCACCGGCTACGAGAACAACGAGTTCGGCGCGGCCCGCATCAACGGCAACGGCTCGCAGATGCACACGAGCTACCAGATCGACGGAAACACCAACACCCAGAAGGACCGCGCCGGCCTGCGCCTCCTCCCCGTTTCCGAGATCGTGGTCAAGGAAGTCCGCGTCCAGACGAGCGGTTTCGCCCCGGAGTTCGGCCAGACCACAGGCATGGTCTACAACGCGATCACCCCGTCCGGCTCCAACAGTCTCGGCGGCTCGGTCAGCTTCCGTCTCCGCCGCAAGGATTTCTCCGAAACGCCCTTCTACTTCACGGGTCCCAAGCCCGACACACACGTCAACAACTCAACCTTTACTCTCGGCGGACCGATCCGCAAGGACCGCACCCACTTCTACGTCGGTTATGAGTACGTCGACCGCGATCTCTCCGCGGACCGTGTGATCGCCCAGTCCGTCAAGGACAACTTCGCCGCGGTGGGCCTCGGCGCCGACGCGATCGGCGACGGCGTGATCCCGGCCAAGCAGAATGTCCACTTCGCGATCGCCAAGATCGACCACCAGTTCAACCAGTCGCACAAACTTTCAGTGCGCGAGTTCTGGTTCAAGAACGCCTCTCCTTACAACGTCGGCGGCGGGGCCAACACGATTCAGCGCGCCACCGACTTCAACGACAAGATGAACTCGGTTTCCGCCCAGTTGATTTCACAGTTTGGCGGCAACAAGGTGAACGAGCTGCGCGTGCAGTACGCGAACCGCAACCAGAGCCGTTCGGCGAGCGATGGTTCGGTCACCGGCGTCGCCATCAACATCACGGGCGCCCAGGCCATCAACTTCGGCAACCCCCTTGACGGCACCCAGAGCGCCGGCTTCGATTTCACCACCAAGATCTTCCAGATCGTCAATAACTTCTCCTGGACCGCGGGCAAACATTCCTTCAAGGCCGGCGTTGATGTCCAGGCGATCGACGATTCTCGCGTCAACACCTTGCGCGCCATCTATACCTTCAATTCGGTCGCGGCCTACAACGCGGCGCGGAGCGGCGCCAATCCCCGCGGCTATTCCTCCTACACCCAGGATCTTGGCGATCCGACCGTCGCCTATAAGAGCAAGTTCATCGGCCTGTTTGTTCAGGACGATGTGTGGGTCACGCCTCGCTTCAAGCTGCTCTACGGCGCGCGCTACGACCTCTTCGACGTTCCGGAATCGCGCCCGTTCGCGGCGAATCCGCTCTCCGCTGAGTTCAAGGACGACAAGAACAACTTCGGCCTGCGCGCGGGCTTCTCCTGGTCGCTCGACAGCGAGAGCAAGACTGTGCTCCGCGCGAGTTCTGGGCTCATGTACGAGCCGCCTCTCCTGAACCTGTATGAGGATGCGATCCTCCGAAACGGCGACCCCAAGTCGTACACGTTCAGCGGTCCGCCGACGGCCGCGGGCGCGCCGGCCTTCCCTTCGACCATCGCCGCTGGTCCGGGAGCGCCAAAGCAGGGGTTGGTCGCGATCTCGCCCGACTACAAGACCCAGTGGGCGGTGCTCTCGAATATCCAGCTCGAGCGCGCGTTGACCGAGGACATCGCGGTGAGCCTGGGTTACATCAACTCGGTCGGCGGCAACATGCCCGTTCTGATCGACACCAACCTCACGGCCACGTCGAACACGCTGGCCGACGGCCGGCCGATCTACAGCTCGGTGCGCCCGAACAGCACGTTCAACGCGATCGATGTGGTTCAGTCGACCGGCGAAGGCACCTACAACGCGCTCACCGTGACCATGAACAAGCGGATGCGCAACGGCTGGCAGATGCAGGCGAACTACACCATCGCGAAGAGCGAGGACAATGGTCCGCTTCCGTCGTACGTCCTCGCCACGGGCGACGATCGGGTGTCCGACCCGTCGAATCTCGATCGCGACAAGGGCCTCGCCCCGTTCAACCAGACCCACACCTTCGCCCTTTCCACTCTGCTTCAGCCGAAGGTTTCGGGCGACGGTCTCGGAGCCGCGCTGATCAACAACAACCAACTCGGTCTCATCGTTCAGGCGAACAGCGGCCTGCCCTTCAATATCCGAACCAACCGCGACCTGAACAACGACGGCAACGCCGCGAATGATCGCCCCCTCGGCATCGGCCGCAACACCGGCAAGCTGGGCACCACCGTGACCCTCGATGGCCGCTACGTCCGTTTCTTCAACTTCGGGAAGCGCCGTCCCGAGATCTTCGGCGAGGGCAAGAACCTGCCCAACCGCCTCAACGTAGCGAACGGCAACCGAGTCGTTGCCACAGATGCGGCGGGAAATCCGGTGACCGCGATTCCCTCGAGCATCATCCGCTGTGGCTCGCCCGCCGTGACACCCTGCGCAACCTCACCCGCGTACGATGCGCGCAGCCTGCAGATCGGCGCCAAGATCACGTTCTAAGACGCTTCGTCGAACCGGCCCGCTCCTCACTTGGGGAGCGGGCTTTTTCTTTTCTACTTGACGATGAGGTAGTGGCGAAGGAACGTGGTGGTGCGGGTCCAGGCGTCACCGGCCGCATCCTTGCGGTAACCCTTCCACGGGTTGTTCGGATTCGCGAACGCGTGAGGTGCGCCCGCGTAGATCTTCAGGTCGAAGGTCTTTCCCGCCTTCTTCGCCGCGGCCTCGAACTCCTTCGCCTGCGCGGGCGACGGTCCTTCATCGTCGCCTCCGAAATTGCCGAGCATGGGGGCTTTGATCTTCGCAATCGAGGCCGGGTCGGTGGGCAAGGCGCCGTAGTACACCACGGCGGCGGCAAGGCTCGGTTCTTCGACCGCCAGGGCCAGGGCGTTGCGACCGCCCATGCACCAGCCCACGGAGGCGATCTTCGCCGGCACCACGTCTTTCCGCGCCTTGAGAAACGCGAAGGCGGCTTTCATGTCCCGATTCTGCCGGTCGATCGGCGCGCCCATCATGAGCTGGTGAGCTTCCTCGGCGTTCGCCGTGACCTTCCCGCGGTACAGGTCGAGGGCGAGGGCCACGTAGCCTTCGCGGGCCAGCGCGCGCGTCTGGTCCTTGATCCAGCCGTCGAGGCCCCACCATTCGTGGAGGACGATCACGGCGGGGAAGGGGCCGGGACCATCGGGCCTGGCGAGGAAGGCCGAGACATTCTCGGTTCCGCTCTTGAAAGTGACGGTTTCCTCGGCGGCTTGCGAGGCCGAAGCGGCGAGCAGAAGGGAAGCGGCAAGCGCAGCGAGACGTTTCATGGGAGTTCTCCTTTGGTTTGGGACCCCCAAATTACCGCAGTCTCGGGGCCGGACCGACCCCCTACTTGCCGGGAGTGAGGACCAGGAGCACCTGACCGGGGCCTGGACGGACATTGTCTTCACTTGCGACCGGGTCTTTGGGATCCTTGCTCATCGGGTCGCCGTCCCGGTCGATCCTCGCGTCGATGCGGATGAGCCCGGGAAGAGATTCGCCCGACATCGAGTCCTTCTCCGAGAGCGTCACCGTGATGGGGAAGTTGACGGCGGCTACCCGTTTCACCGCGATGGGCGGGCCCGTTGCGAAGCCGGCTTCGCGGGCGATCACGAAGAGGATCGCGTCTGAGGGCACCTTCATCCCCTTCGGAAGATCGATCACCACGACCACGGAGGACGAGGCCGACGACCCCGCCGCCGAGGGCGCCGCGGGGGCCGCTGCCGGGACCTCGGGATGTTCGTCCGCCGCGGGAGCGCCTGGCGCGGCGGCGGCGCTCGAGATCTGCTCGAAGACGTTCGCCAGGACTTCCTTGTCTTCGGGGAACTCCTTCTGACCCGCCTGGATGGCCTCTTCGGCCCCCTTGCGGTTGTTCAACTGAAGGCGCGCGATCGCGAGGTGGATATAGGCGTCTTCGATGCGCGGATTCTTCTTGATCGCGTCGATCAGCATCGTTTCCGCCTGGTCCGCCTGCCCCATCGCGACCCGGACCAGCGCCTGGTAGGTGAGAGCGTGGGGCTGGCCCGGCTCGACCTCGAGAATGGCCTGGGTCTGGTCGAAGACCTTCATGAGGTCTCGACGCTGCAGGTACGCGCGGGTCAGTTCGACACGCTGGGCGATGTCGGTCGGAGCCTTGCGCACCGATTCCTCAAGGGCTGCCAGGGCCGCGTCCTCTGCAGCGGTCGTGGGCGGCTGTGAAGAAGCCGCCGAGCCCATGGTATTCCCGCCCGTCGGTGAGCCGCCCTCGGGACGAACTGCGGCGCCCTGAGAGGCCAGGTAGAAGAGGCCGCCGAGTGTTCCCATGGCGAGAATGCCGTACAGGAAGCCTGCGAGGGCCGAGGCTGGTTTTGCGGGAGCCACGGAGCCTGCCGGCGCCGGGGCCGAGGGAACGGGCGCCGCCGCGGTGGCCGCAGGTCGAGCGCCGGTCTCCATCTCCATCAGAACCTGCGCGGCTTCGAGTTCAATGGCCGCCCTCTCCTCGGGCGACACACCCTCGGCAAGCCGCCGGATCAGCGCGTCGTAGCGGCGCTGCAGGTCCGAAGTGCGGGAGGTCTCCGGCGCGTGGGCTACAGCCTGGTGCGCCGCTTTGTTCTTCGAGCGCGTGGCCACGACGACCGCACCCGCGACCGCGCCCAGCGCGAGCACGACCAGAGGGGGCGTCCAACTGAATTCAGCGGCCAAGTTCTTTTCCTCGTGTCTTCCTGAAGAGTGCCAGGCTGAAGGGGGTCAGGAGGTTCCGGCGTCGCGCCTGATGCGCTCCAGATACTTCGCGAGGGCCGGGTCGACCGCCGTCCCGGCAGGAGCGGGCGGAGCGTCGGCCTGACTCACGGCCCCTGCGGAGACCGGCTGTCGTGCCTTGTGAACGACGAACCACCCCCCGCCCAGGAGAACCACGGCGGGCAGAACCCATAGCAGGAGATTCAAGCCCTGCATCGGCGGCTCGAGCCGGACGAACTCTCCGTAGGAGCGCTCGAAGTAGCTCATCACCTGCTCCTCGCTATAGCCCTGCGCGACCAGGTCGCGGATCTGTCCGCGCATTTTCGTGGCCATGCCCGAAGGGGAGTCGGAGACTGCGACGCCCTGGCAAACCGGACAGCGCAGCTTGACCGAGATCAAGGCGGCCTTCGCGTTGATCGCGGCTTCACTCGCCGGAATGGGTTCTTCGGGTTGACCAAGCGCTCCCACGACCGCGGCGTCAAGCCCGTCCTGGGGCTCATCCGCCTCGCCCAGGATCGCGGTCACCTCGGGAGGGAGCGCCCGCTTTTCCTGCGCGGCCACGACGTGAAGCATGGCGAAGAGGAATGCGGCCGACACGACGCCACGGAGGGTGAACTGTTGGATCGCGCTTTTCATTTCCTTGCCGCCGCCAGTTTCGCAAAGATCGTGTCGTCGTCGAGCGGGCCGACGTATTTGTCGACGATCGTGCCCGCAGCGTCGATGAAGAAGGTCTCCGGAACGCCATAGACACCGAAGGCGATCGCGGCTTTGCCATCGTCGTCGGCGTAGGACTTGTAAGAGCTTCCGCGCTGAGCCAGAAAACTCAAGGCGTTCTCCGTACTGTCTTCGTACACCACGCCCAGGAACGTCACATCGGGATTGGTTCGCGCCGCCGCGGTGAGGGCCGCGTGCTCCTGGATGCAGGGGATGCACCAGGTGGCCCAGAAGTTGATGACGACCGGACGGCCGCGCAGAGACGAGAGCTGAAGAGACCCCCCGCCCGAGAGATTCTTCATCCGCACGTCCGGCGCCGGTTTCTTGATCAGCGGCGAGGCGATGGCGGACGGGTTGCGGCCGATGTTCAGGAGCAAAAGGCCCAGCAGAGGGAGGGTCACCGCGAGGCCGATCGCGAGGACGCCCTTGTTCATGCCGCGGCTGCGCGCTTCGGTTTCGGGAACCAAGTCAGCGGACAACTTCGGCCTGCAGCTCGGGGGCCTCGACGGTGCGGCCCACCCGCATAGAGGAGGACAGGGCCATGACCCCGCCGATAGCCATTATGACGGTGGCGATCCACAGCCAGCTCACCAGAGGGTTGATCATGATGAGCAGGCCCACGGTCTGATTCTCTTCATCGATGTTCATCGCTGAGAGATAGAGATCTTCGATCATCCCCGTGCGCACCGCGGGTGTTCCGATGGACTCCCTTGTGGAGCGGTACTTGTTCATCAGCGGCCTCAGCCCCGCCATCGTGTTCCGCCCCTTCTTGGCAGTCGGCGCGGGCGTTGCTGCCGGCTCCAGGA
>CAZBTT010000055.1:11824-15515 GCA_964494295.1 uncultured Acidobacteriota bacterium | reverse complement strand
GTAGAAACCCTCTCGAAGATTGCGGTCGGGAAACGTCGCGTTTCGCGCCGTTCGCGTTAGATCCGCGCGCGGTACGCCTTGAGCAGCGCCTTCGTCACCGGCCCGGGCACACCCGATCCCACCGGCACGCCGTCGAGCGTCACCATCGGCGCGAGTTCTTTGAGCGTGCTCGTGATGAACAACTCATCTGCAGCCTTGAGGTCGTCTGCCGACAAGACCCGTTCCTCGAAAGGAACACCGATCGCCGGGGCAATCTCGAGGACCAGCTCACGCGTGATTCCCGCGAGCAGACCGCACGAGAGCGGCGGGGTGAGGAGGCGTCCATCCTTCACGATGAAGACGTTCGAACCTGCCCCTTCCGCGACCTCGCCACGAGTGTTGAGAAGAATCGCCTCGAAGGCGCCCTTCGCGTAGGCCTCGCGTGTGGCGAGCGCATTGTTCAGAAGGTTCGACGCCTTGATCGCGGGGTTCAGGGACTCGACGGGATTACGCCGGATCGAGACGATGACCGCGGAAGCGCCTTTCTCGTAGAGCGCCTCGTTGTTCGGCTCGAGAGGCTTCACGTACATCGCGATGGTCGGCTCGGGAATCCGTTCGAACCGGTAGGACATGTCGCCCACACCACGGCTCACGATCACGCGAAGGTAAGATTCATCGTTCGAGGCGAAGGAGAGGCATGCGTCGATCCGGGCCTTGATCTCGTCGTCGCTGGTCTTGAGCTCGAAGCCGAGCAGTGCGATCGAGCGACGCAGGCGAAGCAAGTGCCGGTCGAGTTCGAACGGTCGCCCGCCGTACGTCCGCAGCGTTTCATACGCGCTGTCGCCGAAAACGAAACCGTTGTCCGTGACCTTGAGGGTGACCTCTTCGGGGCTGCCCACCCGGCCATCAATTGAAACTGCGAATCCCATGAACCGAAGTGTACCGACTGCATGAGTCTTGTTGAAGCCATAATCCTGGGCATCGTGCAGGGAGCGGGAGAATTCCTGCCCATCAGCAGTTCCGGGCACCTCATCGCCGTGCCCTGGCTCCTCGGCTACAAGGAGCATTCGCTGGCCTTCGATGTCGCTCTCCATCTGGGCACGCTGGTCGCGGTCGCGGGCGCACTCCTTGGCGACTGGATCAGGATGATCCGGGGCTCGTTCACCAGTCTTCGCGAGACCGGCAACCCCTTCGCCTCGGAAGACGGCCGGCGGCTCGGCTTTCTCGCCGTAGCCTCGATCCCCGGGGGCGTCTTCGGCCTGCTTCTCAATGACCTCGCGGAGAACGCCTTCCGCAGCGCGATTCTCGTGGCCGCGACGATGAGCGTCATGGGCCTCGTCCTGTGGTTCGCGGACACGAGGTCGAACGCGCAGCGCGGCATCGAGAACTGGACGCTGCGCGACGCGCTCATCATGGGCTTCGCCCAGGCCGCGGCTCTGGTGCCCGGCGTCTCCCGCTCGGGCGCCACCATCTCGGCCGCGCTTTTTCTTGGTTATGAACGCAACGTCGCGGCGCGCCTCAGTTTCCTGATGGCGCTTCCCGTCACCCTGGGCGCCGTGATCCTCAAAGTGCCGGGGATGCTCGCGGGCGGCCTGGATACGACGCTTGTGGTCGGCATCGTCACCGCCGCGGTGGTGGGCCTCCTGAGCATCCGCGTTCTGTTCGCCTGGGTGCGCACACGCAGTTATCTTCCCTTCGTGATCTACCGTTTCGCGTTCTCCGCCCTCATCGTGGGCGTCTGGCTCGTGAGGAACTGACCCATGAGACCGATCCTCACCGCCGACGAGATGCGCGCCGCCGACGCCTGGGCGATCCTCCACGGGACGCCCGGAACCACGCTGATGGAAAACGCCGGCCTCGCGGTCGGCCGCGCCATCGAATCGCGCTTCGGCAAGGAGCGCCGCGTCGCCATCGTCTGCGGCCTGGGCAACAACGGCGGCGACGGCTTCGTGATCGCGCGTGTGCTCAAGTCGGACTGGACGCGGGTCTACGTGATCGGCGATCCCGAGGCGGTCAAGGGCGATGCGCGGCATCACTACGACCGGCTCCGGAAGGAGCGCGCGCGGCTGCCAGTCACCGCGATCCGGACCGAGGCGGAGTGGACAGCGGTAGCGAACGAACTCAGCCGGTCTTCGCTCGTGGTCGACGCGCTGCTGGGCTCGGGCGCCCACGGAGCGCCGCGGGACCTCACGGCGCTCGCCATCGACGGCATTCGTCGCGAGAAGGCCCGGGGCGCGCGCGTGGTTTCGGTCGACCTCCCCTCGGGAGTTCCCGCGGACGGGGGGACTTTCGATTGGAAGACGGTCGAAGCCGACCTCACGGTCACGTTCGCGGCGAAGAAACCGTGTCTGGTTTTCTCGCCCGCCTCGGAACTCGCGGGGACGGTGGTGGTGGCGCCGATCGGGATTCCCGATCAGGCGCTTCAGTTCAGTGATCGCGGTTTTCGCCTCTTCGAACTCGAGGAGTCCGACGCGCGCGCCGCTTTCCCGCCGCGGGCGAAGGATTCTCACAAGGGGAACTTCGGGCACGTCCTGATCGTCGCTGGCTCCGTCGGCAAGGCGGGAGCCGCAGTCCTCGCGGCCCGTGGGGCCTTTCGCGCGGGCGCGGGCCTCGTCACTGTCGCTTCAGTGGGTGAGGTTTGCCGCACCGTGACGAGCGCGCAGCCGGAGGTGATGACCGTTCCGCTGGGCGAAGCGGTCGAGTGCGGCGAGATCGCGCGCGCCGCGTCTCACCTGCTCGACATATCGAGCGGCATGGATGCGCTCGTGATCGGCCCCGGCCTCGGCCGAACCTCGAAAACCCAGGATCTCGTGCTCGACGTGGTGGCCCGCTGCGGCCTGAGCGTGGTCATTGACGCCGACGGCCTGTTTGGTCTGGGGGCGCAGACGTTGTCGCGGATCACGCAACGCGATCGACCGACCATTCTCACCCCGCATCCCGGCGAGATGGCGCGTTTGCTCGGCGCTCACAACGCCGAGGTCCAGGCCGATCGCGTGAAAGCGCTGCGCCGCGCGGTCACCGAGACGCGGAGCACGGTGGTCCTGAAGGGCCGCCATACCCTCATCGGCAACGCCCGCTCGGAGGTGTGGCTCAATCCCACGGGCAGCGCGAGCCTCGCGACCGCGGGCACGGGCGATGTGCTGGCCGGCGCCATCGGCGCTCTCGCCGCACGCGGGCTCGCCGCCGATGTGGCCGCGGGAGCCGCGGTCTATGTCCATGGCCTCGCCGGCGAACGCGCGGGCAAGCGGCGGCCCTGGGGTGTGGTGGCCGGCGATGTCGCCGAGGCATTGCCCCGGGCGATCGCGTCGCTGGGGCGGTCCTGAGCACACGCATGACGAGTGTCCTCGAAACCCGTTCTGAGGCCGAGACCGAGGCGGTCGCTACGGAGTTCGCCCGCGAACTCAAGGGCGGGGAAGTGATCTTCCTCGAAGGCGACCTGGGGGCGGGGAAGACCGCGTTCGTCCGAGGCCTGGCTCGCGGCCTGGGCGTGCTCGACGAGGTGGTTGCGTCGCCCACGTTCGTGATCCACACCACCTACCCCTGCGCATCGGGTCGGATGCTCCATCACGCCGATCTGTACCGACTCGCGTCCGAACTGGGAGCCGAGGACGTGGGCCTCTTCGATCTCCCCGGCGATCGTGACGTGCTCGCCATCGAATGGAGGGCGCGCATGGGCCCCGACCCGGGGAAACAGGTGCCCCGGGTTTTGATC
>CAZBTT010000055.1:0-11814 GCA_964494295.1 uncultured Acidobacteriota bacterium | reverse complement strand
TGTGATCACTCTTCTCGAGAGCGGCGACGATCACCGCAGGATCGAGATCACTTCGTGAGCGGTTCGGGACGCGTTCTTGCCGCCGCGTTTCTCGCCCTCGGTACGCTCGGCTGCCCCGCGCGTCCTGGTACCACGACTGCGACATCGACTCCCGCTCCGAAAGAGCGGCCGGCGGTCATTCTCATTACCATCGACACGCTCCGTCCCGATCACATGAGCGTCTACGGCTACGCTCGCGCTACCATGCCCCGCCTCGAGGGCTGGGCCGCCAAAGGAGCGGTCTTCGAGCAGGCCTACACGTACTGGCCGAAGACGCGGGGAAGTTTCATCGCGATGATGACCGGTCGCACCGCGGGGGAGAGCGGGTACTCGGCGAAGCATCCCGAGATCCACTCGTTCAATCCCACGCTGGCCGAGACCCTTCAGAAAGAGGGCTACGACACCGCCGCTTTCGTCGACAACGCCAACGTGGCCGGTTCGCTCGGCTTCTCCCGAGGTTTCGGGACGTACGTGGAGACGTGGGCCGACGAGACGCTGAAGGATGAGGTGGCGCGCACCGAGGCGATCACGAGGCGCGGGATCGAGTTCATCAAGGCGAAAGGCGCTACCGACGGCTATTTCCTCTGGCTGCACTACGTCAACCCCCACGCGCCCTACACTCCGCCCGCTCCCTTCGATGTCGCGTTCACCGATCGCCCCAAGGGCGACCGGCGTCTCAAGGTTGTTGATGGCTTCTTCGGAGGCGTGTCGCGGCAGTGGGCCGAATCCATGCCCGGCAAGACGCGTCTCTCCGACTTCGTGAACGCCTACGACGGCGAAATCGCCTACTCCGACGTTCAGGTCGATGAAGTCCTCAAAGCCCTCGACGCCAATGGCGGCCTCGGCCGAGCGACCGTCATCATTTCGTCCGATCACGGCGAAAGCCTCGGCGAACACGACTACTACTTCGACCACGGCGCCAACCTGTTCGATCCGGTGCAGCGCGTCCCCTTCATCGTGCTCGGCCGGGGCGCCAAACCCCTGCGGTCGCAGGTGCTGATCTCGACCCTCGACATCATGCCGACCCTGCTCGACGCGGCGCGCGTGTCCTTCCCCTCGGGCCTGGCCGGCCGAAGCATCCTGCCTTTCGCGGCGGGCCGCGCGGAGTCGACACGAGGAACGCTCCTCGGCGAGAACGACCGCGGCCATCAGGGGATATGGGATCTTCGGCACAAGCTCATCGATCTCGATCCGAAAGCGAGTGGATCGGCGCGCCGGCTCTTCGACCGGTTGGACGACCCCGGCGAAACGCGCCCGCGCACGGACCTCGCGGATGTTTCGCGGAAGCTCGGCGTCGCTCTGGACGAGTACCGAGACGTGGAGATGCGTTCGGCCCTTCGCAACCGTCGATTGCTCGAAGGCAAGACCAGCGCTCCACCGACCCAGCGGGAATGCGAGCAGCTCAAGGCCATGGGTTACATCGCCGAGTGCCGATGACGAGGCCGCGAGTTCACCCTTGAAGCTCGCGACGATGGTGACGCCCGCGCGTTTCTTCGTCGTCATGGCGGTTCTTTTCGCCGCACTCTCCGTGAACTTCGTGCCGCGGATGGACGCGTCAGGAGACGAGCCGCACTACCTCCTGATGGCGAAGAGCCTCTGGCTCGAGCAGGATCTCGACCTTCGCGACAACTACACGCGCGAGGACTGGCGCGAGTTTCGCTCCGGCCCCACGGAGCCGCACTACGCCGCGCCGCGAAAGGATGGCCGGCCGTTTCCCGGTCACGCTCCAGGATTGCCCTTCATCCTGGCGCCCATCTACGGGATCGGTGGGCGACTGGCCTGCGCGGTGTTTCTTGGCCTTCTCGTGGCCGGCGTGGGCGCCCTCGCTCTCGGGATCGCCCGCGCGGAGGGTCTCTCTCCGGGCACGAGTCTTCTTGCCGGGCTGCTCGCGAGCGGGCCGCCGCTCGCCGCCTTCGCCCTGCATATCTATACCGAAGCGGCCGTGACCCTGGCGCTTTTCGCGGCCTACGCCCTGCTGCGTTTCGGGCGCGGCCCGTGGCCTTCGGGGTTCGCCGCGGCGCTTGCCTGTGTGCTTCCCTTTCTGCATCCGCGGATGGCGCTGGTCTCGGTCGCCATTGCTTTTGTCGCCCTCGTGTATCGCAAGCAGGGATCGTTTCGCGTATTCGCGCTCACCAGCGCTCTGGGCCTGATGATCTACGACGCCTTCTGGACGAGTGTCTACGGGGTTCCCACGGCGCTTGGCGCGTACGGTGGCGTGCCCGAGGACGCCGCGTTCAATCCGCTGCGGGCCGGGATTGGTCTTCTCATCGATCGCGCCTATGGCCTCCTGCCCTATTCGCCTGCCTTCGCCGCACTGTTGTTCCTGGCCACGCCCCGGCCGAAGACACTCGATGGCTCGGGCGCGTGGCGGGCCGAGGTCGCTCTCGCCCTCGCGATTCTCCTGCCCGCACTTCTCTGGCGGATGTGGTGGGGAGGGCAGTCCCCGCCCGCCCGACTGATCGCCCCCCTGACGCCTTTTCTCGCGCTTTGGGTAGCGCGCGGCTTTGATTCCGCTCGCCCCGTGGCCCGACATCTCATCCTCGCGGCGCTCGCGTGGTCATGGGCGCTCTTCCTCTTTGCGGCCCTGCAACCCGGACGGCTGCTCTTCATCAACCGACGTGCGCGGCCGACGCGGATGTGGGACGCCCTCTGGCCCGGAGGGCCGCTCGATGCCGCACTGCCGGACCTCGCCCGGCCGGGGACCGCCGACTGGGCGATCGCCGCGGTGTGGCTGGTCGCCATGGCGGCCGTCGCGTTGGCGTTCCGCAGGGTGTCGAAGAGGATGGGTGCGTCGGCAGAGGGCGCCGCCGATGCGGCGAGACATTATTTGCCTCGAGGCAAATAATGTCGCGACATTTTTCACGTTGATGTAAATTCTGTCGGGTGCTGACCGGACGATCGATAGAGGCCCCTATCCGGGACGACCTGCGAAAGAAGATGGTGTTCCTGGGCGGCCCCCGTCAGGTCGGGAAGACCAGTCTGGCCAGGTGCCTGATGGCCGACGAGGCCAGCCCCGTTTACCTGACGTGGGATCGCGCCGAGGATCGCAGGCGGATCCGCCATCCGGAGTGGCCTGCGGCGCCTTCTCTCGTCGTGCTCGACGAGCTTCACAAGTTCCGGGGGTGGAAGCGTTGGATCAAAGGTGAGTTCGATCGCCATCGGGAACTTCATCGCTTTCTCGTGACGGGCAGCGCTCGAATGGATGTGTTTCGGCGCGGCGGAGATTCGCTGCAGGGGCGCTATCACCACTACCGGCTTCACCCCTTCTCGTACCGCGAGGCCGAGGGTTTGCCCCTGAACATCATTCCCCCTGGTGGTGCGCTGGAGTTCCCCGCCCGCGCGAGAACCGAGGTGGTGGACGATCTGATGCGACTTGGCGGGTTCCCCGAACCGTGGCTTTCTGGCTCGGAGCGAACGCTGCGGCGGTGGCACAGGGAGCGCATGGAGCGCTTCTTTCGCGAGGACGTCCGCGACCTCGAGGCGGTCCGGGATCTCTCGGCGATCGAGACCCTTGCCGACCTCATATCTGCACGAGTCTCCGCGCCGCTCTCCCTGAACGCCCTGAGGGAGGACCTCGAGGCTTCGCGCGGCGCCCTCAAGCACTGGGTCGATGTGCTGGATGGCCTCTATCACTTGTTTCTGGTCCGCCCTTTCGCCCATCGCGCGGGGCGGAGTCTCAAGAAGATGCCGAAGGCCTACCTCTGGGATCACGCGCTCCTCGCCTCCGAGGCATCGCGCTTCGAGAACCTCGTGGCCTCGCACCTCCTCAAGATGTGCCACACGCTCGAGGACTGCGAGGGCTATTCCGTGGAGCTCACCTACCTCCGCGATCGCGACGGCCGCGAAGTGGACTTTCTTGTGCTCAACGGCGGGAAGCCCTGGCTCGCGGTCGAAGCCAAACTCTCGGACGAGGCCGTGGACCCGTCCCTGAGGTATTTCCGAGACCGCCTGAGGATTCCATTTTCGTTCCAGGTCGTGAGAAACGGCCGGAGGGATGTCGTCAAGGATGGAATCCGGGTCCTACCCGCCGCAACGTTCCTCGCGGGGATCGCCTGAGCCGCCGGCCACATCTATCAGTTGAGGCCTGGCTAGAGCAGCGCCGCCTCGCGCTTCGAATCGCGCGTGATGATGTAGTAGAGCACCGCGCGATGTTTGGCCGTCTTCGAGCGCCCCATCTGATCGATGGCCTTGTTCAGCATCACATCCAGTTTCGGACCGCTCGGAAGGCCGAGGCGGCGGATCATGAAGTTCTGCTTCACGCGTTCGAGCTCGTCCCCGTCGGCCGCTGAGATCTTCGACGCGTCGTCGCGGTAGACCGCGGGACCGAGGGACTTCACCACGGCTTTGAGGAGGACATCATCGACCTTCACCTTCAACTTGCTCAGTTCCTTCTTGTACGTGTCGATGAGTTCGATCTGTGTAGCCATGATGGGTCCAATGTACGTCCAAAGGGGGTTTCTGACAAGCGTGGCGCGGCCCCTATCCTCCACCCTCACTAGATGCGTCGCGTCCTTTCTGTCCTGATCGTGGGCGGCCTTCTGGCCATGGCGGGTCTTTGGGTCTACCAGTCCGGAGAGCGGCCCCGGGTCGTTGCCTTTGACCTCGCCGACCGTCTCGCCTTCGCCGCGCGTGTCTCGGATCGTCCCACCCTGATGTTCGGCTGGCCGGACGCGGAGCCCCACCTCATCAAGGGCTTCGGCGGAGATCCGGAAGTGCGGGGACGCGAACGTTTCCTGTGGGTCCGCCAGGGAGCCACGATCGCGGTCGACCTCGACGTCAAGGCGCCACGGGATCGCGCGCTCGTCTTCGACATCGAGGCGTACCAGGGTATCGCCGATCAGCGACTCGAGATCACGGTCAATGGCCACCAGCTCGCAGCCCAGGACATTCCCGCGCAACGTTCTCGCGTGCGATTCGACTGGCCCGCCACGGCGCAGACTGCGTCGAACCAGCTCGAACTGCTTTTCGCGCGCGCGATCGTGCCCGCGGAAACCAAGGGCGGCTCGGGTGACACCCGGGATTTCGCAGCCGCTCTCTTCAGTCTGGAGGTCGGCGACCCGGCCGACAAGACGCTCGACTTGCTTCTCGAACGCGAGACGCCGAGGGCTTTCGAGGTGAGCGAGAAGGACGGCATCCCTTCCATGATCCTGCCCGGAGCCTCGCGGACCTCATTCGCTTTCCGTCTGGCGAAGAACGCGGCGCTCGAGTTCGAAAGCGCGCTTCATCCCTGGTCGGCGTCTTCGGGGGGCAAGGGATCGATCGAGATCACATTCGAGGCCACCGATGGCCGCACCCGGACGCCGATTACGGTTCCGCTCACCGCCTCAAGTCTCCAACCTACCTCGATCGCGATTCCCGGGGAGCCGGGCACCCCGATGATCGTCACCTTCGAAGTGAAGGCGGAGAAACCCGGCGTCACCTTCGCGCAGATCCGCGCGCCGCGCGTTCTCGCAGAAGCCGCGAGTGAGCCGGCCAGGAAGGCCGAAGCGCCGCCCGGGAACGCGACGCGCCTTGGAGCGGACATCGGCGCCTCGAAGCCCAACGTTCTCTTCATCGTTCTCGACGCCGCCCGCGCGCAGTCGTTCGGCGTCTACGGCCATACCCGCGCCACCACGCCCAACATCGACCGGCTGGCCGGAGAAGGCTTCACCTTCGACAACGCCTACACCACGGCCGCGTATACGCTGGCTGCGATGTCCTCGGTCTGGACGTCGCAACAACCCGACCGCCACCACGGCGACGTCGCCTTCTCCGCGAAACTTCCGAAGGACCGTCTCCTTCTCGCCGAGGTTCTGAACGCGCAGGGGATTCACACGGCCGGCTTCGTGGCGAATCAGGTGGCGGGTTCCTTCAACGGCTTCGACCGTGGCTTCAAGGAGTTCGAGGAGCCGTGGCGGAAGTACGGCTCGGCCGCCTCCGGCTTCCGCAACGTGATCCCGGGCTTCCTCGATCGCATGAAGAAGGACGGGACGCGCTTCTTCGCCTACGTTCACTACCGGGAGCCGCACGAACCCTACGATCCCCCCGCGCCCTTCGACACGCGATTCGGTCCCGATGCGCCGATTCCGAAACCGCGCCGTGATGGCGGCGCCCCGGCCAAGCAGTGGCTCAAGGATGTGAATCAGGGTGTGGTCGATCCCACCGTCGAAGAGATCGAACACCTGCGCAGGCTCTACGACGGCAACCTCGCGTTCGCCGACCAGGAAGTGGGTTACCTCCGCGGCGAACTCGAGTCCCGCGGCCTGCTCGACAACACGGTGGTCATCGTTACCGGCGATCACGGCGAGGCGCTCTATGAACACGGCTACATCGGACACAACACTCAGGTGTTCGAGGAAAGCGCCCGCGTGCCCCTCATCGTCGTCCTTCCGAAACTGATGCGCGGGGGAACGCCGCCAACAAGGATCGCCTCGCTGGTCGATCTCACCGACATTGCGCCCACCGTGCTCGACGTCTTCGGTCTCGACGGATCGGGCGGCACGGCGCGCGAATTCCAAGGGACGTCGCTCCTTGGGTATCTCGGGGATCGAGGACGCACGCGCACGCCGGATGTAAGGGAAGTGCTCAACCGGACGGTGTGGGAGCGGCCGATCTATGCGCAGCGCAATTCCTCCCACACGTTCATCTACAACGTCGCCACCGCCGATTTCTCGCTCTTCGATCGCTCAAAGACTCCGCGGCTCGAAGGCAAGGAGCACGACTACGCGCCCCGCGCGCCCATCGCCCTGCGCGAGATGTACCGGCAGAACCTCCTCGCCTGGGTGGCTCGTCAGAAGAAGGGAGCAGTGGTGGCGGACACCGCGACCGATATCGATCCCGTGGCCTGCGAACAGATGAAGGCCCTCGGTTACCTGTCTCCGTCCTATCCCTGCCCGACGAAGTAGCGGACCCCCGCGGTTCCTGACAGAATCGACGCCCATGCGTTTCGCCGACTCCCACACCCACATCGATCTCGCCGAGTTCGATTCCGATCGCCCTGCCCTTCTGAAGCGCGCGGCGGAAGCGGGCGTGGTGCGGATGCTGCTGGTGGCGCAGGCGGATGACAGTGTCGGGCTCGACCGCGGTCTCACCACGGCCCGCGATTGCGGTCTCAAGGTGTCGGGGGGCCTGCACCCGCATGAAGCGATCTCGTGGACCGAGACTCTGGCCGACCGCCTGGAGACGCTGGGGGAGTCCCGGGCCATCTGCGCGGTGGGCGAGGTCGGTCTCGACTTCCACTACGACCATTCCCCGCGCGATCAGCAGGAAGAAGTGTTCCGGCGGCAGATCCGCATCGCGCGCGCGGTGAGGCTTCCCATCATCATCCACACCCGCGAGGCCGACGACCTGACCATTCGCGTTCTCGAGGAGGAGGGGGCGGCCGAGGTGGGCGGCGTCATCCATTGTTTCACCGGGACCCAGGCCCTCGCCGATGAAGCACTCGCCCTCGGTTTCTTCATCTCGTTTTCGGGCATCACCTGTTTCGCCAATGCGGATGCGCTCCGGGCGATCGCGAAGACGGTGCCCCTCGATCGTTTCCTCACCGAGACCGACTGCCCGTTCCTCGCCCCGCCCCCGCACCGCGGCAAGCGGAACGAGCCGGCCTTCGTGGTCGACGTGGCGCGCCGGATGGCCGAGGTGAAGGGTGTCTCGCTGGAAGTCCTCGGTGAGAGCACGGTCGAGAACTTCGACCGCCTGTTCGGAGCCTGACCATGCGTCGCTCCGTGATCGTGGGCTCCGGGAGCGCCATCCCGACGCGGCGCGTACCGAACTCGGAGATGCTCGACCGCGAGTTCCTCGGCCCCGACGGAAAAAAGATCGCGAAGACGAACCAGCAGATCATCGATCAGTTCGAGGCGATCACGGGAATCCGCGAACGCCGTTACGCCGAGGACCATCAGGTCACCACAGACCTCGCCGCGATCGCCGCCGAGGACGCCCTCGTCTCCTCGGGCATCGACCGCGAGAGCCTCGACGCCATCATCGTCGCCCACAACTTCGGCGATGTCCGGACGGGCACGCGCCACTCCGACCTCGTCCCTGCCCTCGCCGCCCGGGTCAAGGCCCAGTTGAAGATCGCGAACCCGCACGCTCCCGCCTTCGACATCGTCTTCGGCTGCCCGGGCTGGCTTCAGGGCGTGATCGTGGCCGACGCCATGATCAGGGCGGGAGATATCGGGCGCGCGATGGTGATCGGCGCCGACACCCTCTCGCGCATCTCCGACCCCCACGACCGCGACAGCCTGATCTACGCGGACGGCGCCGGCGCGGTGATCCTCGAAGCCCGCAAGACCGGCGGGATGGCTGGCATCCTGGCCCACGCCGTCCGCTCGGACACCCTCGACCACTCGACCATGCTGGTGATGGGTCCTTCGTACAAGGAAGAGGTCTTCCTCGAGGCCATCTTCCTGAAGATGGAGGGCCGCAAGCTCTACAAGTACGCCCTGCAGACCGTCGCGGTGGCGATCAAGCAGTGCCTCGACAAGGCGGGCCTCGGGATCTCGGACATGAAGAAGATCCTCATCCACCAGGCCAACGGCAAGATGGACGAGGCCATTCTCGAAGCCCTCTACTTCCTCTACTACCGAACCCCTCCCGAGGGCGTGATGCCCATGACGATCTCCTGGCTCGGGAACAGCTCGGTGGCCACCCTTCCCACGCTCTTCGACCTCGTGAACAAGGGAAAGCTGGAAGGCCACCGGTTTCACCCCGGAGACAACATCGTCTTCGCGTCCGTCGGGGCCGGCATGCACATCAACGCCGCGGTGTACCGGGTTCCATAATCGAATAGTCTCCGTTTCACCATGAACCTCAAGCTCCTCGCCTTGTGGTCGGTCGTCGTTCTTGGCGCTCTCTCGACTTCAGGAGACGCGCGGGCGCAGGGCCCCGAGCCCGCTATGCCGCTGAACCTCGGATCGGGGGTTTCGCTCGAAACCGTTCTGGTGAAGGCCGCGACATTCCGTCAGGGGTCGCCCTCCGCCGAGGCCGGCCGCGGCGAGGACGAGACCTCGCGCGAGGTCACGATCTCGCAGGACTTCTATATCGGCAAGTATGAAGTCACCGTCGGTGAGTTCCGGCGGTTCGTCGATGACACCGGCTACAAGACGGAAGCAGAAAAAGGGACTTCCGGCGGCTTCGGATGGAACGGTCAGGCCCTGGAGCAGCGCTCCCAGTTCAACTGGAGGAATCCCGGGTTCGCTCAGACCGACCGGCATCCCGTGACGATCGTGACTTTCGACGACGCCATGGCCTTCACCCGCTGGTTGTCCAGGAAGAGCGGCCGCGTCGTCACTCTGCCCACGGAGGCGCAGTGGGAGCTTGCGGCCCGCGGTGGTCTGGCCACCGCGTTTCCCTCGACCGGGAAAGGCGCCAGAGTGGCTGACCTCGGCTGGTCGAAGGCGAATGCGCCCGACGGAACGCGGCCGGTCGGCACGAAGGACCCGAACGCGATCGGCCTCTTCGATATGGCGGGCAACGTCGCCGAGTGGTGCCTCGACTGGTACGGGCCTTACGCGCCCGGACCTGTCACCGATCCGCTCGAGACACGGATGACGCTGAGCGATAAGCCGCGGCGTGTCCTGCGCGGCGGGTCGTGGCTGCGCGACGCGAAAAACGGCCGTGCCGCGGCCCGCCATCGGAACACGCCGGGCACACGAAACGCCGACAACGGTTTCCGGGTGGTCGTCTCAGCGACGACGGCTCCGCTCCCGGCGGCCGCGTCCACGGACGCCTCGGCTTCCGGGTCGACCGAGGCGGAAGACGCGGGCTCCCATCAATGGGTGGCCATCGCGAAACTCGTGGGCGTCCTCGTCGCCCTGCGACTGGGACTCGTGGCCCTGGGCAGATTGTTCGGGAAGAAGGCCGGCTCGGCCCGGGGTGCCAACGGGGTCAAAACGAATATCGAGGACGATGGTTTCAGGATCCGGACCGCGCCGCTCAAGTCCGGGACCAAGGTTCACTATCGATATGTCGTGGACGGGCAGGAGAGGACGGGCAGTGTCACATCCCCCGACGCCGCCGGCATTTCCCAGATGATCTACACCGGCGCGCGGCCATCCTCGGTCGAGATCCTTGGTGTGACTGGGCCGGGGGAGTCCCTCGCCGCGGCTCGACCCGTTCCCGCGCACTCGGCCTACGACGACCGGACGACTACGCGCTCCGACGACTCGTACTCCAGCAACTACCCCTCGGCCTACTGAGTCCGTCGCGTGCGCGCGATCGTCTTTGCCGCGCGTCCCTCGGATCTCGACCGTGCCGGCAGAAGTGCTCGGGCCCTGCGCATGGCCGGCGCCTCCGTGGTGGACCTCTCCGGAGCCTCGTGGACCGAACTGCTCGGACGGATCCATGCGGACGCGCGACCGGTCTGGCTTCTCCGGGCCGGCGCCTGGACCGCAGGGCCGTTCACGCCGCCTTCCGCCTCGGCCACCGGCAAACCCCTGATCGCGGTCGGGGGAGTGGAGCCGAGCGCGGACATCGATGGGGAAGCAAGTCCTGAGGCCGTCGATTGGCAAAGGCGGCTTCAGCAGTCCGGCGGTGTGTTCCGGCCGGAAACGATGCCCTCACCGCTGAGCGTCTGGATCGACGAACGTGTGGTCGAGGTCATGGGCGACGCAGGGGATCTCGAAAGCTCGCTTCGATTGGCCGCGTCCGCGGCCGGCGCGAGGATCGTTCACTACGGCGGCCTTGATGTCCACGACGATCCGGCGGTGCGCATCGCGGAGGTGGTGACGAGCGCGCAGCGAGGCGGCGCCGAGCGGATCGCCCTCGATCTGTCGGTGGGATTGAGAGATCACGGCTTTCGCTCGCGCCTGGTGATCCTCGGCCGGCCCACGCGCGCGCCGTTTGAAGTGCCCTCCGACACGATCGATGCCTCGGGCCTTGGGGGGCCAGGTCCGGATCATCGCGCGCGCCGGGCGGCCCGCCGTCTCGTGGCCGAAGGCATCGATCTCGTCCACGGCCATCTCCTCGATCGCGACACCGTGGCCGCCTTCCGCGCCCGGTCGCTGCCCATCGCGCTGACCCTGCACAACACGGCATCGTCCTGGCCCGCGGGAACGCGGAAGCTCCAGGCCGGCGACGCCTTCCTGCTCGTCGGCTGCGCGCAGGTCGTGGAGGCGCAGTTGCGGGAGTCGGGTCTCGGCCTGCCCATCCGCACCGTGTGGAACGGCGTCGACTTCGCCGCGTTCGACGCGGACCCGATCCGTCTGGAGCGCGCGCGGTCGTGGCGGGAGGCCAACCGTCTTTCACCAGCCGATTTCGTCCTGCTCGCACTCGCCAACCCCAGGCCGCAGAAACGCCTTCACCTCCTGCCCGGCATCCTCCGGGCCACCAGGGATCTCTTCGCTTCACGAGGAATCGCTCGGGCGCCGAAACTCGTGATCGCGGGCTCGGTCTCGGCGGGGAATTCCGCGGCCCGCCGTGCCCTGCGGCAACTCGAGCACGCGATCGATGAAACCGGCATCCGCGACGATGTTCGAATTATCGGAAACGTGGAGGACACTGCGGCGTGTCTCCTCGGTTCCGATGTCCTCATATCGACGAGCGCGCACGAGGGTCTGAGCCTCGCCCAGATCGAGGCCCTGGCGAGCCGTCTTCCGGTCGTGGTCACCGAGGTGGGCGGAGCCGGTGAACTTGCGGAGGGGAACGAGGCGGTGCGGCTCGTGGATGTGGATGCGCGCGCCACGTCGTTCGCGGAAATCATCGCCGGCCTGGTTCAAGACCCGCTTCCCCGGCACGCGGGCCGCGAGGAGGCGCGGCGTCGCTCCGAAGTCGGCGTCCTGGACGAGGGGTACGCGC
>CAZBTT010000054.1:0-15657 GCA_964494295.1 uncultured Acidobacteriota bacterium | reverse complement strand
CAGATGGCCCGTGGCGTCCTCAAGATTCAGGGAAACGAGGTCGGGGAGCGAAACGAGTTCGCGGGCGAGGCCGCGGGAATCGGCGGCCTTGATCCGCACCGAGCGCGGATGCCGGTCGAGCAGATCGCGGATCTCGCCGAGATCTCCTTCGGCGAGAACGCGTCCGTTGTGAATGAGGAGCACACGGCGCGTGACCTGCTCGAGTTCGTGCAGGATGTGGGTGGAAACGAGGACGGTCCGGCCCTCGTCCCCCAGCCGCTTCATGAGGTCGGAGATCCGCTTGCGGTTCTGCGGATCCATGCCGGTCAGAGGCTCGTCAAGGAAAAGAACCTCGGGACGATGAGCGATGGACTGTGCGAGTTTGATCCGCTGGCGCATGCCCTTGCTGTAGCCGCCGATCTTGCGGTGCATGGCGTCCTTGAGGTCCACGATTTCGATCGCTTCCATCGCGAGCTTGTGAGCCTGGGCCTTGTCAAAACCGTTGAGCGAGAGGAGCGCGCTCACGAACTGAAGGCCGGTGAAATCCTCGAAAAACGCGTCGGTGTCGGAGCACAGCCCGACCGAATGGAACACGTCGGGCGAACCGAAAGCCGGACGCCCGAGCAACTCCACCTTCCCCTGGCTCGGTCGAAGTTGACCGCTCGCGAGTTTGAGAAGAGAACTTTTCCCGGCCCCGTTCGGGCCGAGAAGACCGTAGACGCCCGGCCCCAGCTCGAAGCTGACGTCGTTGAGGGCCATCACCGGCCCGTACCAGCGCGACGCCTTCTCAAAGACCACCCGCGCCGTCACTTGACGATCTCCACCGCGCGCACGCGTGTCTTGAGGACGTAGAGACACCCCATGACCAGAATGACCAGAACAACGAACGCGGCCTCGGGAGGCAGCTCGGCGGTCATGCGCGAGGGCTTGACTCCGAAGATGGCCTCACCCACACGGCGCATCGAAGCCTGGACCGAAATGAGACCGGCGTACGAACTGCGGGTGGCTCGCCAACCGATCGCCGCAGCTACGGTGCTGCCGACAAACACGAAGAAGAAACCCAGACCCGCGAACCGGGCGTTGCGGGCGAGGGCGGACATGACCAGGACCAGGCCAATGGTCGGAAGGATGAGGACCAGTGAGAAGGCGATGATTTTCGGGACGAGGATTAGATGGGCGGCGGCTCCGAGTGCGTCTGGCGCGAGCGACCTGGCTCCGAGGAACAGAACCAGATTGGGAACCAGCGTCACCATCGAAAGGGAGGCAAAGAGTATCGAGACCTTGCCGAGGATGTAGTCTCCGATGGTGAGGGGTCGGGACAGGTAGAGCAAGAGACCGCCGGTCCTCATGTCGTTCGCGATGAGGCCCGCTCCCGCATAGGCGGCCATGAGGAGCATGAACACGATCTGGACCCCACTGCTCGCGTCGAAGAAGAACTTGTCGTCGACCGGGACGATCCGCCGCGCCTCCGGGAAGCGCGTGGTGAAGTAGACCTGAACCAGCCCGCCAAACGTCGGCAGCCAGGCGATGAAGACTATCGCCAGGTACGCGCGGAAACTGATCAGTGCCTTCAACCCCTCGCGCGCGATGGGAATCCAGCGATGATTCCGCAACGGAATCGAGGCATCGAGCCTTCGATAGTGCTGCTCGTAGATCTGGCTGGAACTCATGCAGCGCTCGCGTTCGCGTTCGAGGTGGCGCGCAGGAAGATGTCTTCGAGCGTGTCCTCGGCCTTTCTGATGTGCCGGATCTGGGTCGAACTCGCCGCCGCGACTTCGAAGATCCAGGCGACGGAAGCGCCGTCGGGGAGGGCCACCCGCCACGCATCGGGCCAGGGCTGGGCGTCGCCGCCCCTTTTCCTGACTTCCGCGATGAAGTTATCGGTGTCGGTCTTGACCCGCACCACGTACCAGTCCCGTTCGAGTTTCTTGAGATCCTCGACCCGGCCCTGGGTGCGGATGGCGCCGCCGGAGATGACGAGGATGTTCTCGCAGACTTTCTCGACATCGCGTAGGAGGTGCGAGCACAACACGACGGACAGGCCTCGGAGGGTCACAATGTCGCCGATGAGGGCGAGCATCTCCTCGCGCCCGGCGGGATCGAGGCCGTTGGTGGGCTCATCGAGGAGAACGATCTCCGGATCATGAACGAGCGCGGTCGCGAGCTTGACCTTCTGCTTCATCCCCGTGGAATAAGTCTCGACCTTCCGGTAGCGCTCTTCGCCGAGGCCCACGAACTGGAGCACCTCGTGCGCGCGCCGCATCGACTCACTCTGGGGCAGGCCCGAGAGTTCGCCTGCGAAGGCCACGGTCTGCACCGCGGTGAGATCGGGAAGATGCGCGTCGACTTCTGGCATGTACCCGATACGTCGGCGCACTTCCAGAGGTTTGCTGGAAGGAGAAAGGCCGAAAGCCTCGATCCGCCCGCCGGAAGCAGAGAGGAAACCGAGGAGGACTTTGAGGAGGGTCGTCTTTCCCGCGCCGTTTGGGCCCAGAAGGCCGGTGGCCCCGCGGGTGAATCGGCCGGAAGCCTTGTCGAGAGCCACCCTGGACCCGTAACGGACAGTGAGGGCTTCGAATTCGACGAGTGTCTCAGTCATGGCGGGGGGCGGGAATGGCGATCTAATCACGGTTCGGGCCGAAACCGGGCGGCCCGTCCCACTCGCCCTAACGAGAAAGCCCCAAGGGTTGTTCCTTGGGGCCGGGCACGGGTTTATGAGGAGGCGAGGGGAATCAAGCGGCGGAGATCTCGTCCTCGAGCAGGATTTCGAGCTCGTTGTCGAAGGCGGCGGCCGCGTTTCCGTTGAGGCTTTCCGCATAGCGGATCACCATTTCGAGTTGCTCGAAGGTGAGCGTCTCGAGCATCCGCGTCACGCGTTCTTGAAGTTCTTCCATGGTGAAATCTCCTCAGGTTTTCGGCCGCCCGGTCGTTCCTTCGGTCTGGTTAAGAGCAGCCGGTCTTTAAGAGCAGCCGCTGGTGGCCCCGCAGTTCGCGCAGCGGTAGCAGGCGCCGTTTCGAACCATCAACGAACCACACTCATGGCAGGGCGGCGCGTCCGCCTGCACCTTGAACGCGACCATCCCCTGGCTGGACGGGTTCGCCGCCGGACGAGGCGAGGCCAGCAGAGCCGCGGGCCGCGGCGTTTCCGACGTCGTGTTGGGAGGAAGAGCCACGGCATCGCCACCCGTGTCGCGGGTGCGGCCGAGGAACTTCACCGCGAGCCAGCGGGCGATGTAGTCGGTGATGGACTTGGCGTACCCGATCTCGGGATTCTTCGTGAAGCCCGAAGGCTCATAGCGGGTGTGGGAGAACTTGTCCACGATCGCTTCGAGGGGCACGCCGTACTGAAGGGCCAGCGACAACGAGGTCGCGAAACCGTCCATCAGGCCGGAGACCGTCGACCCTTCCTTCGCCATCACCAGGAACACTTCGCCGGGCTTGCCGTCTTCGTACATGCCGACGGTGATGTAGCCCTCGTGTCCCGCGATCGCAAACTTGTGGGTGATGGCCTGGCGCTCGTCCGGGAGCTTGCGGCGCACCGGGCGGCCTTCGACCACACCGATGCCGGGGACCGCCACCACCTGGGTGTTGGCCGCCGTGCCCTCGCTCGTTGCCGGCAGCGACGTGGACAGCGGCTGGGAGCGCTTGCACCCGTCGCGGTACACGGCGACGGCCTTGAGACCCATGCGCCACGATTCGATGTAGGCCTTGCTGATCTCTTCGGGCGTCGAGTCGGTCGGCATGTTCACGGTCTTGCTGATGGCGCCCGAAAGGAAGGGCTGGACTGCGGCCATCATCTTGATGTGGCCCATGTAGTGAATGGAGCGCTTGCCGTTCGCGGGCGGGAACGCGCAGTCGAACACTTCGATGTGTTCATCCTTGAGGTGCGGCGCGCCCTCGATCATTTCCTTCTCGTCGATGTACTTGACGATGTCCTGAACCTGGCCCGCGTTGTAGCCCATGCGACGAAGAGCCGCCGGAACCGACTGGTTGATGATCTTGATCATCCCCCCGCCGACGAGCTTCTTGTACTTCACCAGGGCGATGTCCGGCTCGATGCCGGTGGTGTCGCAATCCATCATGAAGCCGATGGTGCCGGTGGGGGCAAGGACGGTGACCTGAGAGTTTCGGTAGCCGTGCTGCGCGCCAAGGGTGTAAGCCTCGTCCCAGACGTCGAGCGCTTCGCGCATGAGCGGACGGGGCACGATCGACGCGTCGATCATGTGCGCGTGCTGGCGGTGCTTCTGGATGATGCGGAGCATCGGCTCGGCATTTTTCGCATAGCCCGCGAAAGCGCCCATCGACGCGGCGACCCGGGCGCTCTGCGCGTAGGCCTCGCCGTGCATCAGGGCGGTGACCGCGGCCGCGTAGGCGCGACCGGCGTCGGAGTCGTAGGCGAGGCCGCGGTCCATGAGAAGGACGCCGAGATTCGCGTACCCCAGGCCGAGGGGACGGTAGTCGTGCGAGTTCTTCTCGATCATCGGCGTCGGATAGCTCGCGTTATCGACGAGGATCTCCTGCGCGGTGATGAGAGTGCGGCAGGCCGCGCGGAAGGAGGCAGGGTCGAATTCGCCGTCTTCGCGCACGAACTTCATGAGGTTGAGCGAAGCCAGGTTGCACGCGGTGTCGTCGAGGAACATGTACTCGGAGCAGGGGTTGCTCGCGTTGATCCTCGCGGAGTTCGGGCACGTATGCCAGTCGTTGATGGTGGTGTCGAACTGCATGCCGGGATCGCCGCACTGCCACGCGGCTTCGGCCATCATGTTCATGAGATCGCGCGCTCGCTTGGTCTCGGCCGTAGCACCGTCCCGCACGAAGTGGGTCGACCACTCCTTGTCCTCGACCACCGCGCGCATGAATTCGTCGGTGGCGCGGACCGAGTGATTGGCGTTCTGGAAGAAGACGGAATCGTAGGCGCCGCCCTTCACGTTGAAGCCGCCGTTGTAGCCGGCGTCGATGAGAGCCCACGCCTTGCGCTCTTCCTCGGACTTGCTGGTGATGAACTCTTCGATGTCCGGATGATCCGCGTTCAGGATGACCATCTTCGCGGCGCGACGGGTCTTGCCGCCGCTCTTGATGACGCCGGCGAAGGCGTCATAGCCGCGCATGAAGGAGACCGGGCCGGAGGCGGTGCCGCCGCCCGCGAGGGTTTCCTTCGAGGAACGGATGCTCGAGAGGTTCGAGCCCGTGCCGGAACCGTACTTGAAGAGCATGCCCTCGGTGCGGGCCAGGCCAAGGATCGAGTCCATGGTGTCCGAGACGGAGTTGATGAAGCAGGCCGAGGCCTGAGGATGCGGTTCGATGCCGACATTGAACCAGACCGGCGAGTTGAAGGCCGCGTACTGGCGCACGAGGAGGAAACTGAGATCGTCCTTGAACGCCTGGAGGTCGTCCGCGGTCTCGAAGTACCCCTGCTTGAGCGCCCAGGCGGCGATGGTATCCACCACGCGGCTCACGAGCTGCTTCACCGAGGTCTCGCGCTCCGGCGTGCCCATGGCCCCGCGGAAATACTTCGAAGCGACGATGTTCGTCGCCTGCTGGCTCCAGCTCTTGGGGGCCTCGATGCCCTTCTGCTCGAACACCGGTCGGCCACTCTCGTCCTTGATGATGGCGCCTCTCACATCCCATTCGATCTGGTCGTAGGGATGAACGCCTTCCGTCGAGAAGTAGCGCTTGAAGGAGAGCCCCTTCGATCGTTTTTCCGCCCTGGGTTCGATGCGAGAACTCAATATCGATTCGGAGGAGCTTTCAACTCGGGCGACTGACTCTGCCGGGACGACCGGGGGCTGGGTGGCCATGTTCGACTCCTCCTTCGCCTCGGGTGAGCCCATTCCTGGCGCTTCAGTGCCCGAGCCTGACGACGTTCAAAAAACCGATTTCCATTCACCGGCGATGGGGTTTGTCTGAAATCGTCAGAACCCGTCGCGAGGGCGAGCGATACCATCGCCCCGATCGCTCCAAGTCCGGCGGCCTCCTGGGTGGTTCGGCCCTCCCAAACTGGCCAAAACGCCCTCAAACCTCGTCGCTGTGGCAAGGACATTACTGCGATGTCTTGGGGTCTGTCAAGGAATAAACCCAAGATCTTGTGGGTATAGGGCAACCCGAGATACATGAGTCATTTACGAACGACACCGTTTCACGAAGGCTCAGTGAGGACGAAAACCCGTCAACTTTAGGTCGATTTCAATAACAGTATTTTATTTTGTTTTGACAATTATTTATGCGACGCAAGCTGTTTCACTTTCGAGATGTGAATTCGCAAGTCATGAATAAAAATAAATTTTGTGGACTTCCACCGATTCCGTCGGACGGCCCGAAACCGCTTCCGCCGTGCTTGCGCCCGCGGGTTGCGAAAGCCACGATATCGTGGGCCCCGAACCATGGATTCCCGGCTCCGTGTCGGCCTCTTTCCCTACCTCAACGTTCAGCCCCTCGTTCACGGGTTGCGCGGAGAAACGGGGGTGGAGATCGTGATCGATGTACCTTCGCGGATCGCGGAGCGCTTTGCTGATGGCTCTCTCGATCTCGCGATGGTCCCATCGTTCGAGGCGGCGACGCTGGGAGCGCCGGTTCTCGACTCGATCTGCATCTCGAGCGACGGACCGGTCGAGACCGTGATGCTTCATCACCGCACACCCCTCCGCGAAGTGAAGAGCCTGTGTAGCGACACCGCGAGCCGAACGAGCGCAGCCCTCGCGAAGACACTCATCGCGCGGGCCGCCGGACAGCTTCCCGAAACCTCCGCGTTCTCTCCCTCGACGAACGAACCGAAAGACGCCGACGCGATCCTCATCATCGGGGATCCTGCGTTCCGGTTCGCGCGGCCGGGATACGAACGCCTGGATCTGGGCGAGGCGTGGAAGGTTCAGACCTCGCTCCCCTTCGTCTTCGCGGTCATGGTCCTTGGGCCCGGCGCGCTCGGAAAGGCGAACGCCGCCCGCATGAGCGCGGCCCTGAGCCGCGGGATCGAGGCGGCTCCGCTCATCGCGGCTTCGTATAATTCCGGCGTCGATCCGGCCCGGGCGTTTCACTACATGACCAGCGTGATCCGATACGGCCTGGGCCGACGCGAGAAGGAGGGCCTCGCCCACTTCTACCGGCTGGCGAGAGAATGTGGCCTGCTCACCCAGGTGAAGGAGCTTGAGTTTCATGCGGTTTGACGAGATTCGGAAGAAGGTGTTCGCGGGTGAGCGCTTGTCGCGGGACGAAGGAGTTTTCCTCCTGCGCGACGCCGACCTCCTTTCCTTAGGCGAACTCGCGGACGCGACGAGGCGGCGACTTCACCCGGAGGGCCTCGTCACCTACATCATCGACCGCAACATCAATTACACGAATGTCTGCACCGCGCAGTGCGCCTTCTGCGCCTTCTACCGGGATCTGCCCGCGAAGGACGGCTACGTCCTCACCAAGGACGAGTTCCGGCAGAAGATCGACGAGACCCTTGCGCTGGGCGGCGAACAGATCCTGCTCCAGGGCGGACTCCATCCCGACCTCGGCATCGAGTACTACGAGGACCTTTTCCGCTGGATCAAGGCGACCTACCCCAGACTCTGGGTGCACGGCCTCTCACCCGCGGAGGTGAAGCACATCTGCCGCGTCTCGAAGCTCACCACCGAGGAAGCGGTTCGTCGCCTGATCGCGTCGGGCCTGGACTCGATTCCAGGCGGCGGCGCTGAAGTCCTGTCGAACCGCGTGCGCAACATCATCGGGGTCGCGAAAGGGTCCACCGAAGACTGGTTGGAAGTCATGGAGGTCGCGCAGAACCAGGGCCTCAAGACCACCGCGACCATGATGTTCGGCCATGTGGAGACCCTCGAGGAGAGGATCGATCATCTCCTCCACCTCCGCGCCCTCCAGGACCGCACCCACGGTTTCACCGCGTTCATCGCCTGGACCTTCCAGCCGGAGAACACCGCCCTTGCCGGCGACGAGGTCACGTCGTTTCAGTATCTGCGCACGCTCGCAGTGTCACGCGTGATGCTCGACAACTTCCCGAACGTCCAGGCCAGCTGGGTGACCCAGGGCGGGAAGATCGGGCAGATGTCCCTGCGTTTCGGCGCCAACGATTTCGGCAGCCTGATGATCGAGGAGAACGTGGTTTCCTCCGCGGGTGCGGGGTTCCATCTCACCGAGGCCGAAATCGCGCGCAATATCCAGGGGGCGGGCTTCGTCCCCAAGCGTCGAACGATGCACTACGAGATCATCGGCGACCCCTACTGCTGGTCGCACGCGGTCCCGGAAATGCCCGCCGCGCGCCATCAGCTCGCGGCGGTTTGAGACCCGGGCGCTACTTGAGCTGTTCGAGGGCCTTCTTCGCCTTCTCGGTATTCGGCCCCGCGGGCTCCACTTCGAGCACCTTCTGCATGTCGGCCTTGGCCTCGGCGAGTTTGCCCGCGCGCACGTAGGACATTCCGCGCCAGTAATAGGCATCCGCCAGCTTGTCATCCTTCGCGATGGCCTTGGTGAAGTACACGATCGCGTTCGGCGCATCCGAGGCGCGCAGATAGTAAATGGCGAGATTGAAGTAGCCGTCGGGTCCCTTGACCAGGGTGTCGTCGATGCCCTTGAGGAACTCCGTCCCCTTCTCGGTGAGACCCGCTTCGAGCGCGCTCTGGGCGGCGGCGAAGCGAAGGTCCATGCGCGACGGGTCGGCGGCCATCGAGAGTTCGAGGTACTCGATCGCTTTCACGTTGTTCTTCTCGCCCGCGTAGGACTGGGCCAGCTTCTGGTAGACCTGAGGCCCGAGATCAGGACGAAGAGCAAGGACCTTCTCGTAGTTCTCTCGAGCCGCGACCCAGTTCTGAGCCGCGAACGCCTCGTCGCCGTTCTTCACTGCGTTGACAAGTTCAGGGGGCGGACCCTTCGGCTTCTCGAGCTTCACATCGATGGGATTCATGCGCGCCTGATCGCTGCCCATGTTGACGGTGTGGGTGTGGGTGACGTAACCGTCGGCCTTGATCTCCAGATTCCAGCCGCAGGCCGCGAGGCCGAGATAGGCCCAGTTCCCCTTCTTGTCCGTCTCGACGCTCACCCCGCCGCCCCGCGAGGGGCAGTCGAGCTTCACGGTGGCGCCCATCAACGGCTTACCGTCGGGGTCGAGGACACGGCCATGGAGGCGGCCCATTCCCTTCCAATCCTGAGCGAGGAGCGGCGTCGCGAGGGTCACGACCGTGAAGGCGAAGAGGAGTCGTTTCATCGAGGCATTCTGCCACGCGATCCCCATCTGCGCGATGCGGAAAGGCCAGGGGGTGTGAGACGCGTCGCAAGGACAGGAGGGTCGTTCCCGTATGCTTGGCGCTCGGAAACCGACGACCCACGACCATGAACGGCTCCACTCGACACGGCTTCTTTCGCGTCGCCGCCGGTTCTCCTCGCGCGCATATCGCGGATCCGGCGAAAAACGTCGCCGAGATCCTCGATCTTGTCGCCGAAGCGCGGGAAAAGGGGGTCCAGCTCCTGGTGACGCCGGAGCTTGGACTCACGAGCTACACCGCGGCCGACCTCTTCTTCCAGCAGGCGACCCTTCTTCGGGCCGGGGAAGAAGCTCTTGAAAAGCTCCGCGCACGAACCGCCCGGCTCGACATGGTCATCGTCGCGGGCCTTCCCCTCGCCCGCGATTCCCGACTCTTCAACGCGGCCGTGGTGCTGCAGAAGGGCCAGGTCCGTGGCGTGGTCTTGAAGTCGGCCATCCCGAACTACAAGGAGTTCTATGAGGGCCGATGGTTCTCGCCCGCGCGCGAAGCAGTCCGCGGAGATATGGACATCCTCGGCGGCCGCGTTCCCGCAGGCAACGACCTCGTCTTCCGCGTGGAGGGCGAGGAGAACCTGGCGCTCGGTTTCGAGATCTGCGAGGACCTTTGGGCGCCGGTTCCTCCGAGTGTGCGCTTCGCCCAGGCCGGCGCCACCGTCCTCGCCAATCTGTCCGCATCGAATGAAGGCATCGGCAAGGCCGACTATCGCCGCGAGCTCGTGAAGCAGCACTCCGGCAGAACCCTCTCGGCGTACGTGTTCGCCAACGTCGGGGTTCATGAGTCCACCACCGATCTCGTCTTCGGCGGCCACCTGATGGTGGCCGAAAACGGCCTGATGCTCGCCGAGAACCGTCGGTTCCGTCGAGAGGCCGAACTCATCGCCACCGACGTCGATGTCGATCGCCTCGCGGTGGAGAGACTTCGACAGAAGACATTCTCGGAGACCGGCGGCGCGCCATCACCGACCCGGGTGGTCGCGCTCGACGCGATGGCGCTGCCGAGGCCCGCGCGGCTGGTTCGGCGGATCGCCCCTTTTCCCTTCGTGCCCGACGACGAGCGGTCCTTGTCGCAGCACTGCGCGGAAATCTTCGAGATCCAGACCGCAGGGCTCGCGAGACGCTGGGAGCACACGGGTTCGCGCAAACTCATCCTCGGGATCTCCGGCGGCCTCGACTCGACCCTCGCCCTCATCGTGGCGTGCCGGACCTGCGGACTGCTCGGTCGTTCGCGGAAGTCCATCCTGGCCGTCACCATGCCCGGCTTTGGGACCACCGCGAAGACAAAAGCCCTGGCCCATAGGCTCGCCGAAGCCGCGGGAGTCACCGTGAAGGAGATCGACATCAAGGCCGCGTGCGAGCGTCACCTCAAGGACATCGGCCTCTCGCTCAAGGACCGCAGTGTCACCTTCGAGAACGCTCAGGCGCGGGAGCGCACTCAGGTCCTGATGGATCTGGCGAATAAGGAGCGCGGTCTGGTGATCGGCACCGGGGACCTGTCGGAACTGGCACTGGGATTCGCTACGTTCGGCGGCGACCACCTTTCGATGTACAACGTCAATGCGTCGGTGCCGAAGACCCTCGTCCGCTTCCTCGTGAAGGCAGCGGCTGCCGACCCCCTCCACGCGGAGGAGAGCCGTGCCCTGCTCGAGGTGCTGGCCCTCCCCATCTCACCCGAGCTCCTTCCCCCCGGTCGGAAGGGCGAGATCACGCAGCGGACCGAAGACATCGTAGGCCCGTACGAACTCCACGACTTCTTCCTGCACGCCCTCCTGCGCCTCGGCGCGTCGCCGGAAAAGATCCTGTTCCTCGCGGGAACCGCGTTTGCCGGCGCCTATCCGCCGGCCACCATAAAGACCTGGCTGAAGGTCTTTCTCGAGCGTTTCTTCGCGGCTCAGTTCAAGCGTTCCACGGTCCCGGACGGTCCCAAGGTCGGTTCGGTGAGCCTCTCGCCGCGAGGCGACTTCAGGATGCCGTCCGACGCGAAACCCGCCGCGTGGCTTGCGGACTAACTGTTACACTCCCGCCTCACTCCCCGATTTCATGGCCGTTGTTCTCATCTGCTCGCCTCGTCCCCTCGACCGGGACCTCCAGGGTACCGTCCTCTTCCGGTCGCACATCGAAAGAGAGATGGTGCGGTCCACCACCGAGGTCCAGGCGCGCCTCGCAAAAGGCCTGGTGGCGCTCCTCTGCATCCATCGCGAAACTCCGGGAATCGAAACCCTCATCCGGACGCTCCGGAGATCCGCGACTTTGAAGCGCATCTCGATCGTGGTCTTTTCCGAGGACGATTTCGACCCTTCCGAAGTCGAAGTCCTCGAAGCGGGCGCCAACGCCATCCTCCGACTCCCTCCCGGCGACGACTTCAACGAACGCGTGGGCCGTCTCATCGAGGTTCCCTCCCGCCGCGACGTTCGTCTGCCCGTGCGGCTCCAGGTCGCGGCCAGCAGTGGTTTCGGCGCGACCGTGCCGGTCCTGGCCCAGAACATCTCGGCCACCGGCCTCCTGATCGAGTCCAACCACCCTCTCAACATGGGCGACGAGGTGAGTCTCGCCCTTCGTTTCGATGAATCGGGCGAGATCTTCTCGGCTACCGCTCACATCACGCGGACCGCCGGCCCCAACCGTTACGGGGCGCAGTTCACCGCGATCAACCGGGGCGAAGAGGCGTTGAAGAAGTTCCTCGCGAGCACCTCCCTCGCGTGACCCTGCAAATCCCCACACTCCAGATCGCGGACATCGACCTTCCCCCCGAGGTCGAACGGCTGCGCGATCTCGCCTACGACCTTTGGTGGAGCTTCAATCCCAAGGCCTCGCGCCTCTTTGCGTGGATCGATCCGGAGCACTGGCGGCGCTATCACAATCCGGTCGAGCTGCTCATCAACGTCGATCCGCACAAGTGGGTAGGACTGCTCAAGGACACCGAATTCATCGAGGCGTACGGCCAGGCGATCGAAAGCCTGGACGCGAGTCGAAACGCCCGCAGGTTCATGGACGACCGGCCCGGTTTCCTGCCCGGACCCGTGGCGTATTTCTCGATGGAGTTCGGGCTGCACGAGTCGCTCGGGATGTACTCGGGGGGCCTCGGGGTCCTGGCCGGCGATCACTGCAAGGCGGCCTCTGACCTAGGGCTTCCGCTTTTCGGCGTCGGCCTTCTCTACCGCTCTGGGTACTTCCGCCAGACCGTCGACGCCGACGGCTTCCAGCAGCACATCTATCCGGACTACGACTTCGCTCGACTGCCCGTGCAGCCGGTGCGCGCGCCCACCGGCGGACCGCTGACCGTTCCCGTGGACCTTCCCGGCCGCGTGGTCCACGCCCTCGTCTGGGTGGCGCGGGTGGGCGGCGTGCACGTCTTCTTCCTCGACACGGATATTCCGCTCAACGACCCGTCGGACCGGACCATCACCGGTCTGCTCTACGTGCGCGGCCGCGAGATGCGGCTCGCCCAGGAGATCGTCCTCGGGGTGGGCGGCGTGCGCGCCATCCGGGCTCTCGGTCTCCAGCCTGCGGTGTGGCACATGAACGAGGGGCACGTCGCGATGTTGACCCTGGAGCGGGTGCGCGAACGGGTCATGCGCGGCGAGGACTTCAAAGACGCTTGCGCTTCGGTCCGGCGGAACACGGTGTTCACGACCCACACCCCGGTGCCCGCGGGCAACGAGGTCTTCGCCTTCGATCTCGTCCGGCAGCACCTCGAACCCTGGTCGCGCGACACCGGCGTCCCCACCGAGGAAGTGATTTCGCTCGGCTCGCACGAGGGCCAGTTCAACCTCACCACTCTCTCCATCCGTCTCGCCGCGAGCACCAACGGGGTGAGCGAACTTCATGGGCAGGTGTCCTCGGGCATGTGGAAACACCTCTTTCCAGAAGGGCACGAATCTCCGGTCTTCGCGATCACCAACGGCGTCCACACCGAGACCTGGATCGGGCCCGAAATCCGGGCCTACCTTGTGAAGGAACTCGACCCCGACTGGGGCTCGCTCCTGCTCGAGCCTGAGGCCTGGAAGAAGCTGCGCGACGCCCCCGACGAGGGTCTGCACGCGGCCCGGCGCGCTCAGAAGGAACGGCTTATCCGCTACGTTCGTGAGCGGGCCCGCAAGCAGGCGGCCCGTGAAGGCTCCGGGCCCTCCGAACTGCGCCGCATCGAGTCTCTGCTCGACCCGCAGGCTCTCACCATCGGTTTCGCCCGCCGCTTCGCGACCTACAAACGCGCGGTTCTTCTCCTCAAGGACTTCGACCGCGCGAAGGCGCTCCTCCTCGACCCGCAGCGGCCGGTTCAACTCATCTTCGCGGGGAAAGCCCATCCCGCCGACCGCGCGGGCCAGGAATACATCCGTCAGCTCGCGGCCCTCTCGAGGGGCGAACTCGCAGGAAGGGTGGTCTTCCTCGAGGACTACGACATCGACATGGCGCGCATGCTCGTGCAGGGAGTCGATGTGTGGCTCAACACGCCGCGCAAGCCGCTCGAGGCATCGGGCACATCGGGCCAGAAAGCCGCGATCAACGGGGCCCTCAACCTCTCCATCCCGGATGGATGGTGGGCCGAGGGCTACGACGGCGAGAACGGCTTCCTGATCCAGGGCGGCGACGCGGTTCCCTCCGAAACCGCGCCTGCGGAACCCCCGGAGGATCCAGCCGCCGCCGCCTCGCTCGCGCAGATAGCCCTCGAGGAAGCCCAGGATCAGCTCGATGCGCAGGCGCTTTACCGCGAGCTCGAAACCCGGGTCATCCCCTTCTTCTTCGGCGGAAACGCCCCCGGCGCCTCAGCGGAGTGGATCCGGATGATGAAGGCCTCGATCGCCACCATCGCGCCACGTTTCTCGGCCCGGCGCATGGCCCGCGACTACGCGCTGCGGGTGTACGGGCCCGCGGCGCGGAGCTAGCGCGCAGGGAACTAGACGGTCGCGGCTTCGAACTTCCGTTTGCAGTCGACGAACACGCGGAACAGACGCGCCCTCTCGATCAGCCGTTCCCGGATCACGACTTCGCACGAACCCGCGTCGGGAGAGGCGACCACGAGGTCGCCGTGGACGACGAAGGCCTGCACACCATCGCCGGTGGTGTACTCATCGCCGACCAGAATCAGAAAGAAGCCCCGTCGGAGATCGGAGTTGAGAAGGAAGAGGCGCTGGTAGCACGTCAAAGCGCCGCTTTCCGCGACAGTCCGGGCCATCACCACGATGACGTGGGCGGACTGCTCGATCGCCCGCACGCCATCGGCATCGGCCATGATGTCGACTTCGTAACCAAGCAAGCCGAGGCAGCGCGCGATCTCCGCCGCACGTGGCCGGTCGTCCATGGCCACGAGAGCCCGCTCGCCGGGCAGGGCGGTGGGCTTTATCGGTGCAGCCGGAGGGCGGGGCGCGGGGGCCGCGGGCCCCGCTTCGGCCTGGGCCTTCGCGGCGGGAGCCGCGGCAGCCTTCGATGCGGCCCGGCCGGGGAAACGGACCGGCGTCTGGCACTTGGGGCACTTGACCGAGAAGGGTCCCTCGGGGAGCTTGGGGTTGTTTTCGTCAACGGTGACGACGTTGGAACAGGACGAGCAGCTCGCTTGCATCTACATTACCTTTCCAGGAGATCGTCCATGTCCGTCTTTTTGGCGGGGGCCGGGGCCGGCTTCTTGCCCGGCGGGGGGGCGGGTGCTTTGGCCGCGAGCGTCGACTTGCCGCCCTTCGCCACCTTCGCCTCTTCGTCGGCCTTGTCGCCGCCCACGCCCTGGGTGTCGAGCTTGAGCTGGAGGTTCGTGCGGTTGGTGGCGTACGACAAGGCGAGTTCCCTATCCACGATGCCTTCGTTGATCAGACGATAAAGCTCGTTGTCGAAGGTCTGCATGCCGTCCAAAGCGCCGTCTTCCATCGCGTCGTGAAGGCTCTTGCCGTCGCGTTCGCCTTCGAGCACGTACTCGCGGGTTCTCGAGGTGGACCGGAGAATCTCGCACACACCGATTCGACCGCCGCCGATCTTCGGCACCAGGCGCTGGGAAACAACCCAGCGGAAGGCCGCCGAGAAACGCGTTCGAACCTGGCGCTCATCGGAGCGGGGGAACACGCCGACGATGCGCTCGATGGTTTTGGCCGCGTCGATGGTGTGAAGGGTGGAGAGCACGAGGTGGCCGGTTTCCGAGGCTTCAAGGGCAATCGAGATGGTTTCCACGTCGCGCATTTCGCCGACCAGGATGACTTTGGGGGCCTGGCGGAGGGCGGCGCGCAGAGCAAGCGCGAAGGTCTGGGTGTCCATCCCTACCTCGCGCTGGTTGATCGTCGATTTGTGGTGCGGATGCAGATACTCGATCGGGTCCTCGATGGTGATGATGTGCATCGACTTCTCGAGGTTCATCTTGTTGATGATGGCGGCGAGGGTGGTCGACTTGCCGGATCCGGTCGGCCCGGTCACGAGCACGATCCCGTTGCGTTCGTGCGCGATGTCCC
>CAZBTT010000053.1:0-15664 GCA_964494295.1 uncultured Acidobacteriota bacterium | reverse complement strand
CGGCACCAAGGCGGTGGGCGACGACGTGATCGCGCTCGTGGCATCGCCTCGGGATTCCCGCGTGAGGGCGCGTGTGCACGGCTGGGTCGATCCCATCAAGGGCGGAGACCGGTATGCGTCGGTCCTGGTTCTCGATGCGGGGTCACGCGTCCTTCTCGCTATTCCCGAGGCCCCCGGCTCCACCCCTCTGCCGCCGCCCGAGAGCCTCCGGCAAGCCATGGGGGGCCACCGTGTGTTGTTTGGTGACATCTGTCGCGAACCCGGGGCGGACCTTTACCTCGACCTGCTGATTCCGATGCGATCGGCCCCCACCGCCCCGGCCTCGGCCGTGATCGTGCTGCGGCTGGATCCCCGCCAGTTCCTGTTCCCGCTCCTGCGCAACTGGCCGGTGAGGGCGACGACGGCCGAGTCTTTTCTCGTGCGGCGTGAAGGCGATGAGGTGGTGTACCTGAGCGAAACCCGCGGCGAAGCCGCGCACCCCCCGTTGACGCATCGCCACTCGATTCAGGAGTCGACGCTCCCGGCAGCACTCGCCCTCATGAGCGGCCCGGCGACGCAAGAGACCCGCGACCATCGAGGGGAGCCGGTCCTCTATGCGACCAGGCACATCCCCGATTCTCCGTGGCTGCTTGTTTCGCAGATCAATCGGGACGAGGCCCTGGCTTCGTCCCGACGCGAGGCATGGCTGACCGCCGCCCTGGTGGCGCTCCTCCTCCTGTCTCTGGGGCAGGCCGCCGCCTTCGTCTGGCGTCAGCGTCATGCTTCGTTTCTCAGGCGTGCCCTGGTTGCCGAACAGGCCCACAAGGCCATGTCGGAACGCCTCGCCCTGATCACGAAACACGCGAACGATGTGGTCCTGTTGATCGACCAGGACCTGCGCGTTGTGGAGGCGAATGACCGGGTGAGGGAAGTCTACGGGCGCAGCAGGGACGCGATGTGCCGCCTTGCCGTCAGCGATCTTCGTGCGGACAGCACGGGCGAGGAGATGCGGGCTCTCTTCGACGCCTCCGCGAGTGGGGAGGGCACGGTCTTCGAAACTCTGCACTGCCGCGAGGATGGGACGGTCTTCCCGGTGGAGGTGAGCGCGCGGCCCGTGAACATCGAGGGCCGCCGCCACGTGCTCTCCATCGTTCGGGATATCACGGAACGCAAGACCCACGAGACCGAGATCGGACGCCTCAACCGGCTGTACGCCGCCCGCAGCCATGTGAATCAGTCCATCGTTCACGCCACCGAGCGCGTCGCCCTGCTCGGCGAGGTTTGTCGAAGTCTGGTGGAGCACGGCGGCTTTCCGATGGCGTGGGTAGGCTGGCGGGACGATCTCACCAACGTGGTCACACCCGAGGCGGAGTTCGGCGATACCTCCGCGTATCTCGCGGATATCCAGGTTCGAAGTGACGAGACAGTCTTCGGCCAGGGTCCGACGGGCGCCGCGATCCGCGAGAATCGGACGGTCGTCATCAACGATTTCCAGCATGACCCGCGCACCGAGCCGTGGCGCGAGACCGCACAGAAGGCCGGCTTCAGGGCCTCGATCGCCCTGCCGATCCGTCTCAAAGGTGTCGCCCGGGGCGCCCTGACCGTCTACGCGAGAGAGCCCGGCTACTTCGGCGCGAGCGAGATCGCGTTGCTCAAGGAGGCCTCGGCCGACATCGAATTCGGGCTCGAGAACCTCGAACGTGAGACCCGGCGTCGCCAGGCTGATGCGGCGCTCCATGCCTCCCTGCGGGAGAAGGAGGCTCTGCTCAAGGAGGTGCATCATCGGGTCAAGAACAACCTGCAGGTGATCATGAGCCTCCTGCGCCTGGAGGCGAGCCGGAGCGGCGAGGCGGGAACGAGACTGGTCCTGCGCGAAATGCAGGGCCGGATTCGGTCCATGGCCCTGCTGCACGAGACGCTGTATCGCAGCGGGAACTTCGCCCGGGTCGATCTGGCCGATTACCTGCGCGACCTCGTGAATCAGCTTTTCCGTTCGCAGAGCGCCGATCCTTCAGGCACTCACCTTGTCCTCCATCTCGCCTCAGTCCGGCTGGACATAGATCACGCGATTCCCTGCGGGCTGATCGTGAACGAACTCGTGACCAACTCCCTGAAGCACGGCCTCACGGACGGCCGTGCGGGCGAGGTGACGGTCAGCCTGGGCACGGACCCCGCGGGGCGTGTCTCCATCGAAGTGAGTGACACCGGCCCGGGTCTTCCCCCGGATTTCGAAACCAGGCGCGGGAAGTCGCTGGGCCTTCAGCTCGTCTCTGACCTTGCCCGTCAGCTCGGCGCGGAATTCGAGATCACGTCGCGGCCGAAAACGCTGTTCCGAGTGACCTTCAGGCTGCCCGCCCTCGAGACCGGCCCTATCCCGCCTCCCAAGCCCTGATCCTCTCCACGGGCCCGAGGTTTGGCTCCGCGCAGGCGATCGGATCACACTGGGATGGAGGCAACGCATGACCAGACCGCCACCGCCGGGCCAAGCTGCTGAGGGTGCCAGCGAGATCGAGCGATCCGGCTATTCGTTGCGCCGACAGTTCCTGTCCATTGTCGCGGGCGTCGTTGTGGTTTCCGCCGCGCTCCTCGTTCTGATCCTCCTCTCGCTGCGGGCCCAGGCCATTCGCTCGGGCGAGCGCCTGACGGAATCGCTCGCGCACATAGTCGCCGAGCAAACCAGCAGCAGCCTGCAGTCCATCAACCAGCGTCTCCAACTCGCCTCGAGCCGCATCGCCCCCTTGATGGGTTCAGGCCTCGACGAAGCCCACGCCCGGGCCTTGCTGGCCGATCAGATCCGCGAGTTGCCCCACCTCCGCGCCCTGTCGGTTGCTGACCCGCAGGGCCGGATCGTCTACAGCACGGCGGGCGAGGCCAGGGACCAGACCGTGATCGACCGGGAGTACTTTCAGATCCACCTGAGGGAGCCATCGACTCGCTTCCATGTCGGCCCTCCGGTCCGTGGGCGGGTGAGCGGAACCTGGCTCATCAGCGCGACCTGGCCGATGCGCTCGGCCACGGGCGCCCTCGTGGGCGTGCTGATCGCGGCCGTGGGGCCAGCCTACTTCGACCAGGTCTGGCGCCAGGTGGAAGTGGGCGAGGGAGGATCCATGGCCCTCTTTCGGCGTGACGGCATTCTGATGATGCGCAGCCCTCTTGATGAGCGAGCCATGGGGCAGCGTTTCCCGGACATGCCGGTGTTCGCCCAACTGCGGACCAGGGGCGAGGGCAGTTTCCACCATCGGAGCCCGATCGATGGGGTCGTTCGCATCCTCGCCTACCGGAGCCTCACCGACCATCCGAATCTGGTGGTCGTCCTGGGCCGATCGTACAGCCAGGTCCTGTTGCCCTGGCGGCAATTCGCGACCATCACGGCCGGGATCTGGGCGCTGGCGGTGAGCGCAATTGTGTTGCTGGCCTTTTTCCTCGACCGGGCATTCTCCGAGAAGCACAAGAACCTTCTGGGCGGGCAGCAGATGGCCCAACGGCTGACCCTGGCCACCGAGGCGTCCTCCATCGGCGTGTGGGACTGGGACCTCAAGGCGGACCGCTGGTACGCGACTCCTACCTACTTCGCGATGCTGGGTTACGGCGCGGATGAAGGCGTCGGGCTTCGCAGGGATTGGCTCGCCAGCCTCCATCCCGAAGACCGGGAGGTGGTCGCAGCGAACATTCAGGCGGCGCTTGAAGGCGCGGATGTTCCTTACCGGCACGACGCTCGCGTGCTCCATGCAGATGGAACGTACCGGTGGGTGAGCGTGATCGGCCGCGTCCTTGAACGCGACGAGCAGGGGAAACCAAGCCGGCTCTTGGGCGTGATGATGGACATCACCGAGTCGAAGCGGGCGAGCGAAGCGCTCCAGAGGCAGCAGGCCGAACTCCGCGTCCTTTTCGATTTGATGCCGGCCATGATCTGGTTCAAGGACACCGAGAACAAGATCCTGCGGATCAACCAGCGCGCCGCCTCCGCGGTGGGTCTTTCGGTCGCCGAGATCGAGGGGCGGCATTCGCGCGAGATCTACCCTCGCGAGGCGGAGCGCTCTTACGCTGAGGATCTGCTCGTGATCCGATCCGGGCAGTCGAGCCTCGGACTCGAGGAGCCGCTTTTCGACGGCGCTGGCCACGAGCTCTGGGTTCGAACTGACAAAGTTCCGTACCGTGACAAGGATGGCCGAGTGATCGGCATCGTGGTGATGGCGCAGGACATCACCGAAAGCAAACGGGCCGAGGAGGCCCTGCGCGAGCGCGAAGAACTTTTCTCGGCGGCCTTTGAACACGCCCCGATCGGAATGGCCCTGGTCTCGCCCGATGGGCGATGGCTCAGGGTCAACCGCTCTCTCTGCGACCTCGTGGGTTACACCGATGCCGAACTGCGGGCCCGGACATTCCAGGACATCACCCATCCGGAGGACCTCGACGCCGATCTCGACAACGTGCGGCAGTTGCTCGCCGGCGAAATCTCGTCGTACCAGATGGAAAAGCGCTACCTGCATGCGAGCGGGAGGCACGTCAACGTCCTCCTGAGCGTCTCGCTCGTTCGCGACAGCCGCGGCGCGCCTCGCTACATGATCTCTCAGATCCTGGACATCACCGAACGAAAGCGGGCGAGTGCCGCTCTCGAAACCTCCCTGCATGAAAAGGAAGGTCTGCTCAAGGAGGTCCACCATCGGGTCAAGAACAATCTTCAGGTGATCACGTCTCTGCTGCGGCTCGAGGCCGGGCGCAGCGCTGAGCCGGCTACGCGGGCGGTGCTCAAGGACATGCGGGGCCGCATTCACTCGATGGCCCTGCTGCACGAGATGCTGTACCGGACGGCGAACTTCGCCCGTGTGAACCTCGCCGACTATCTGCGGCAGCTCGCGACTCAGCTCGTGCGCGGGCAGAATGCCGCTCCTGGCGCGGTCCGTCTCTCCCTCGACCTTAAGCCGGTCGACGTCGACATCGATCAGGCGATTCCGGCCGCGCTGATCGTCAACGAACTCCTGAGCAACAGCCTGAAGCATGCCTTCCCCGAGGGGCGCGTCGGCGAACTTCGTCTCGTCCTCGATGTCGATTCGGCGAGGCTCGTGCGCCTGTGCGTCAGCGATACGGGAGTCGGGTTGTCTCCAGACTTCGAAACCCGGCGGACCAAGTCACTGGGCCTGCAACTTGTGTCCGATCTGGCGCGTCAGCTCGGCGGCAAACTCGAGATCGAGCGGATACCGGAGGCCAGATTCACCGTCACTTTCCCCCTGACTCGGGAAAGCCGGTCCGCGGCCTAGCTACGGCTTGACGGACTCCATGGTGCGCAACACCGGATAGAACTCCGGGCCGGGAGTCGGGCCCAGGATCGGGTCGAGGATGTTCCAGGCCATCAGTCCGTCATCAGACCTCGGATCCAGGAGAAGGAAGGCGAGGCGGGCCAGGGGCTGGTCCATGGGAATGACCAGCGAGCCTGCGCCTAGAGCCTGGTCCGCGCGCTCCCAGGCGCCGGTCAGGGTCCGCAGTTTGTGTCCTTCGAACTCACGCTCATCCGTCTTCGAGGATTCGATTCGGAAGCGTTCAGTCTCGATCGTCGTCTCCGATGAGGTCTTGAAGTACTTCACACCGTGGACTTCGAGCCGGTCGATGATGGACGCCATCATGCGTGTCGCGGGATCGCGGGTCGGGCCGAAGGGCGGGCCGGCGGGAGTGGGCGTGGGGGAGGGCAGGACTCCCGGGATGGGTGCTGGGATCACGAAGGCGCGGGGCGCGAGGCTCGTTTCGGTTGGTTCGACGAGGCCGAAGTGCGGCATGGTCTCGACTCTCTCGCTGCCGTTCTTCCGCCGCCGCATCGGCCGGTCGGGTACGTACGGATTCATCTCCTCGACCGTGTTGGCGAGAACGATGGGAACGGCATCGCGCGCGCGGACGAGCTTCCCGCGGACCGCCTGCGCGGTTCCGACGATCGACTCGGCGTCCGCCGCGGCCGTGGCCTTGCGGATCGCGGCGCCGTTTTGGGCCGCGAAGTTCACGATCTCCTCAATGAAACGGTACGCCGCCTTGATCCGGTCCCCGAACGTAGCGTACGAATACGTCTCCGAGAGGATACCGATCCGGTTTCGCAGCCCGAAGTAGGTGTGGGTGTAGCGGGGTTTGTAGAGGTCGATGTCACCGTACCAGGCGCGTTCGCCGCCGCGCGACGAAGCGCCGCCGTAGTAGAAGAAGTCCCAGCCGTGTTTCGCTTTCACCGCCCCAGTGACCGCGGGGAGGAGTTCCTCGCGCAAGAGCCGGGTAATGCCGGGTGACGTGTTGGGATTCCCGGGCGCTTCGTACGTGAGGTAGTACCCGTGATCGCTTCCGTTGGTGGTGTGGAGATCCACGTTCACATGCGGGTCGTAGTCCTTGAGCAAGCGGGCGAGGGATCGCCCTTCGGCGGTCTCCATCTTCATGCCGTCTCGATTCAGGTTCAGTCCCTGGGCGTTTTGTCGCGTCCCCATGCCGCCGACCGGTCCGTGTTGAGCGCCGCGGTTCGCCACGTTCACGCGTTCGTTGCCGTCGGCGTTGTAGATCGGGGCGATCAGCAGCACGACGTCGCGAAACCATGCGTCCCGCTCGCCCTTCGCGATCGAGCGAAGGAGCGAGAGCAGCGCCTCCTTGCCCTCGACTTCGCCCGCGTGGATATTGGCCAGAAGGAAGACGCGTGTCTTGCCGGTCTCGAGGGCGCGCGCTGCCGTGGCGTCTCTGGCGCCCACCACCGCGAGGGGGAGTGAGCGTCCCTCGAAGGTGTAGCCGAACGTGGTGAGGTGGATCCGCGGCGAGGCTTTGGCCATCGCCTTCATGTAGTCGACCACGTCGTCGTACCGGCTGGTCTCCGCGAAGTTCGTCGCTTCCGGGCGAGTGGGCGGAAGCGATCGTGTGTTGGCAGACGTGGGTTGCGCGACCGCGGCGGTTGAAAGCAGCACGAGCGGGGCGATGTACGGGTGCGGCCAGAGCCTGGAAATCACGCTCCAGATGCTACGTCGAACGCCGCGGTTCAGCGGGTTGCGTCTCCGGCCCGGCGCCGGGATGAAACCTCACATCGAACCGGGCGCCTGGACCCTGACCAACTTCGAGGCGACCGCCGATCTGACGCGCCAGATCGGCCACCAGTTGCATGCCGAGCGAGCGCCCTTTCCGGGCATCGAAGTCCTCGGGCACGCCCGGCCCGGTGTCCGTTACCCGCAGCAGGATCTCGTGATCCGCCTCGGTCCGCAGGAGGATCCCGAGTTCGCCGGGCGCGCCGTTGGCGAACGCGTACTTGAAGCTGTTCATCATGAGTTCGTTCACGATGAGTCCGCAGGGGATTCCCTGCTCGATCCGGACGTCCACGGGGGCAAGATCCAGCCTGAGCCTCGCCGAAGCCGCAGCCGCGGCGTGGGCGCGGAAAAACTGGTGGGCCAGCTCCTTAAGGTATCCGGCGAGATCGAGCCGCCCGAATCTCCTTGTCTTGTACAGCGTCTCATGCAGGACCGACATCGAGCGCACCCGGCCCTGCATTTCCCCGAGTGCGAGCTTCACCGCGGCATCTGGACTTCGGCCGGCCTCGAGCCGCAGAAGGCTGCTGATGACCTGAAGGTTGTTCTTGACCCGGTGGTGGATCTCCTTGAGCAGCGATTCCTTCTCGGTGAGCGATTCTCGAAGCGCGTCGTCGGCGTGTTTCCGCTGGGTCACATCGTGATAGATGCCGAGTATTCCGATGACCTCGTTGGTTTCGTCGCGGAGAGGGACCTTGGATGTGCTGAGCCAGATCTCGCCGCCCGCAGGCGTGCTCTGCACCTCCTCAAAGTCCAGTTTGGGCAGACCCGATTCCATGACCGCGCGGACATCGGCCTGGTAGGAGACCGCCTGATCCCGCCACACCATGTCGAAGTCCGTCTTGCCTATGAGGTCCTGGGGGGAGTCCAGGCCGCCATCACGGGCGACCAGCGTGTTGCAGCCCAGGAAGCGGAAGTCCCGGTCCTTCCAGAAGATCCGCGCGGGGACGGTCTCGATGATGGAACGGAGGAGGTCGGTGGACTGCCGCAGAGCCTCGCGCGCCTGCTTTTGTTCGGTGATGTCGCGTACGACGAACACGATCTCCGTGGGCTTCCCATCGGGATCGCGGATGAACTCGCTGTTGACGTCGATGTCGAAGGTGGCGCCGTCGAGCCGCAGGCCCCGGTATTCGCCGGTGCCGGTCTTCGTTCCCGCGAACAACTGGGCCAATCGCCCCGCGACCGCCTCTCGATCCTCGGGCGCTATGAACTCTGCGATGTTCCTTCCCACGATGTCCACCGCGGGTTCGCTCCCAAACATGCTGGCCGCTCGCATCGAGAACATGGTGATTCGGCCCGTCAGATCCGCGATGGCGATCGCGTCCGGGGATGCGTTCAGGATTGAGCGGTATCGGGCCTCCGATGCGGCCAGGGCGGCGATGTACCGGCGGGTTTCGTCGGTGGAGCGTCGCGCTTGGTGGCCCGGCGGGCCGGCGGATTCAGTCATGCTCTTTGCTCAGGGCCATCCACACCGGGTGCGGCGCCCGACGCCCCTGTCCACTCTACTTGGGCCGCACGATCGAACCGGAGGTGAACTTGCGAATGAAGGTGACAGTGAAGGCGGCCCCGGGTCCGATCACCAGTTCCCCCGAGACCTGCTTCGCGAGATCCGTGACGAGGTGCAGGCCGAGCGACGACGCTCGGCGCGTGTCGAAGTCCGCGGGCAGCCCCACTCCGGTATCACTCACCTGAAGCACCACCGGCCCGCTTTCCTCGCTCCGTAGATGGACCCGTACGGCGCCGCTCCGGCCGTTCGGGAAAGCGTGTTTGAGGCTGTTCGTCATCAGTTCGTTGACGATCAAGCCGCAGGGAATCGCCTGGTCAATGTCGACCTCGACCCCCGCCAGGTCGAGGGCCAGTTCCACCGGCCCGGATGCGAAGGTCTGGGCGCGGAAGAACTGCTGCGCCAGCTGTTGGAGGTAGGCGCCCAGATTGACGCGGCCGAAGTGGCCGCTCTTGTAGAGGGTCTCGTGAAGCAGCGCCATCGAGAGAATCCGACTCTGCATGTCCTTGAGCACTCGTTTGGTCGCGGGCCCCGCGTTCCGCGCGGTTTCGAGGCGGAGGAGGCTCGTGATCACCTGGAGGTTGTTCTTGACCCGATGGTGAACTTCTTTGAGGAGCTGCTCCTTTTCCTTGAGTGCGGTGGCCATCGCCTCTTCGGCGTGACGCCGCGCGGTGACGTCGCGGATCACGAAGATCATCTGGACCGGTTTGCCCTGTGCGTCGCGAATGAACTCGCCGTTCACGTCGATATCGAAGGTGGTCCCGTCCGCTCGCAGACCGCGATATTCCCCGGGTCCGGCGAGATGCCCTTCGAACATCATTCCGATCCTCGCCTTCGCTTTCTCACGGTCCTCAGGCACCACGAAGTCGGTGATGGGCCGGCCGGTGATCTCGTCTTCACGCGTGCACGCGAGCATCTTCACCGACATCCGGGAAGCCATGAGGACCCGGCCCTGGAGGTCGAGAATCGCAATGCCATCGGGGGATGCGTTGAGCAGTGGACGGTACCGCTCCTCGGCATCGCCCGGGTCGGGTTCGCTAGGGGGCGCGAGCGTGGAGGCGCTGCACCTTTCGTCTGCCATCAGGCCTCCTGAGGCGCTTCGTGGCCCGCAAACCAGCGGGCCGCAAATTGAGTCTAGTCGGTTCCGTGCGGGAGGGCCGGTCGGCCCAGGGTGCCTGTATCCGGCGTCACCCCGGTCTTCCCGGGCTCATGAGGCGTGAAGGTCACCGTGAACGACGCGCCGCCTTCCGATCGGACCAGGAGGCCTCCTCCCAGTTGTTTCACCAGATCGATGACGAGCTGGAGGCCGAGGGACTGACTGCGACGTGCTTCGAAATCTCCGGGCAAGCCGACACCTGAGTCTCCGATCGAGAGTTGCAGGCCGCCCTCCGCGGCCCTCAGGGTCACGCTGACCTCGCCGGAACCCCGGTACGGGAAGGCGTGTTTAAGGCCGTTGGTCAGGAGCTCGTTGACGATCAGACCGCAGGGGATGGCCTGACCGGTCTCGACCTCGACCCTATCGAGATCCAGCCGCAGGCGGACCGCCCCGGAACTCTCGTTGTGGGCCTGGAACACATGCGTGGCGATTTCCCTCAGGTAGACGTCGAGCTTCACGCGGGAGTAGCTCGACGTCTTGTAGAGCGTTTCATTGAGCAGAACGACCGACTGAATCCTCGCCTGCATCCCTTTGAGGACCGACTTCGTCTCCGCCTCGCGGCTGCGCCCGGCCTCGATCCGCATCAGGCTCGAAATGAGAGCGAGATTGTTCTTGACCCGGTGGTGCGTCTCCTTGAGCAGGGCTTCCTTCTCATGAAGCGCGCCTTCGAGAGCCTGCTCCGCCTTCTTGCGCTGGGTGATCTCTTCCTTCACCGCGACGTAGTGGGTGACGTTCCCCGCCTCATCCTTCATTCCCGAAATAGCGGCGTACTCCCAGTAGAGCTCGCCGTTCTTGCGGCGGTTGCACATCTCGCCGCGCCACTCCCCCCCGGCGGTGATAACCCTCCACAGCTCTTCGTAGGTCTTGGGAGGCGTCAGGTTCGACTTGAGGATGCGCGGGTTCTGTCCCAGGGCGTCGGCTCGGGAGTAGCCCGTGGCCTGCTCAAAATATGAGTTCACGTACTGGATGTTGCCGGCGCGGTCGGTGATGACGATCGATGCGGGGCTTTGCTCAACGGCCCGGGCCATCTGACGGAGACTGTCGTCCGCCCTGCGGCGCTCGGTTCGCAAGGCCTCGACTTCGGCGGTGAGCCGCGCGATTTCGGCATCCCTGGCCGTGTTGGGGTCGTTTTGGGTGTCGTTCAAGGTCGTTCGTCCATCGTATGGACTCGACTTCCGCCCTCACAATGAGTCATTTGCAGCGCGTCGCGGCAACCCCCGTCAGGAGGGATTGGCCGGTCCTGTCCAGGGCTTCGGCCGCGAACGCTGAACGCCCCCGGTGCGATGTCCCGCCGTCCGGCTGAACGTCATGGTGAACATGGCTCCAGGCCCCGCGCCCACATCCGGCCGCCCGCCGAGCTGACGGGCGAGGTCGGTGATGAGCTGCATGCCGAGAGACTTCAGGAGCCGCGTCTCGAAATCGGCGGGCAGGCCCACGCCGGTGTCGCTGACCTCGAGGCGCACCGATGTGTCTCCCTGCGGCCGGAGCGACACTCGCACTTCGCCGGAGCGGCCTTCGACGAAGCCGTGTTTGAGACTGTTGGTGAGCAGCTCGTTGACGATAAGGCCGCAGGGAATGGCCTGGTCGATCTCGACCTCGACCGGGGCGAGGTCAAGGACGAGGTTGGCCTGAGTGGCCGCGCCTCCGTGGGCCCTGAAAAGCTGAAGGGAAAGCTGGCGGAGGTAGTCTGAGAGCTCCACCCGACCGAATTCTCCGCTGCGGTAAAGAGTCTCGTGAAGGAGAGCCATCGAGTGGATCCGACCCTGCATTTCCTTGAGGACGTGGCGGGTCGTCGATTCTTCGGTCCTCGAGGCCTCCAGGCGCAGGAGGCTCGTGATCACCTGGAGGTTGTTCTTGACCCGGTGATGAACCTCCTTGAGCAGGGCCTGTTTCTCGCGCAACGACTCCTCAAGATCCGTCCGGGCGCGCTTCTGCTCCGAAATGTCCTGGATCTGGGCGATGAAGTAACGGGGCGTCCCGTCCGGCGCGCGGACCAGTGAGACATTGAGGAGAACCGGCACGAAGTGCCCCCGGGAGTGACGGTATCTCTTCTCCATCTGGTAGGAGCGAACGTCGCCGGCCACGAGGCGGCGCAGATTCTCGAGGTCGGCCTGGAGGTCGTCCGGATGAGTGATGTCCTGGAAAGTCCGGGCGAGCAGATCGGCCTCCGTGACCCCGACGAGTTCGCAGAGCGCCTGGTTCACCTTGATGAACCGGCCTTCCGGTGACACGAGAGCCACGCCGATGGGGGCGAACTCGAAGGCTCCGGCAAACCGCTCCTCGGACGCCCGAAGCGTCTCCTGGGCGTCACGCCGGGCGCGATTCACCATCGATAGCGCGACCTTGTCCGCGAGCTGGCAGGCGAAGTCCACCTCGTCCCGCTCCCAGTGGTGCGGCCGGTTCACATGCTCGAGACAGAGCAGCCCGAGGCGGTGGCCGGAGACCGCGATCAGAGCGTCCAGCATCGAGGTGATTCCAAGCGGCTTCAAGTACCCCTCGACGTAGCCCGCGGTGCGGGGGTCGTTTTGAGCGTCGTGGGCGTCCACGAAGCGGACCCCCTTCAAAGCCGCGAACTCGGGCCCGTACTCCGAGCGTTCGAGGACCGCTCCCGAAGAGTGGCGTCCCGGAGTCGCCTCGAAGAGATCGATGCAGCGGAGCTGGCTTTCATCCTCGTTGAACAGCCAAACGTTGGCGCGCTCCACCCCGGTCGCCTTCGCCGCAGTCTCGGTGATCTCGCGCGCGAGCTGCTCGACATCGCCCGCGACAAAGGCGTCCGACACCGAGAGGGAACTGATGACGGTCTGCTGCCGCTGCATCCTCTCGAGAGTCGCGGCGAGGTCTTCGCTCCGCGGAATCTCCACGCCATGAGTCTAAGTCCCCTGCTCCTCGAGGTCGGCAGCGGACGCGGTAGGCTTCGCGGCGGGAACGCCCTTGATTGTCCTCGAAACCGACCGCCTCGTTCTGCGTCATCTGACGCTCAACGATGCCCCTTTCATCGTGGAACTCCTGAACGAGCCCTCGTTTCTCCGGTTCATCGGTGACCGTGGTGTGCGCTCCCAACAGGACGCGCGGCAGTACATCCTCCATGGACCGATCGCGAGCTACAAGAAGAATGGATTCGGCCTCTGGCTCGCCTTCCTGAAGGAGACGGGGGATCCCATCGGGATGTGCGGCCTGCTGAAGCGGGACACGCTCAAGGACCCCGATGTCGGCTTCGCCTTCCTTCCCGCTTATTGGCGGCAGGGGTATGCGTTCGAATCGGCCTCGGCGGTATTGAAACACGGCTCTGAGTCCCTGGGACTCAAACGCATCGTGGCCATCACGTCACTGGACAACGTCGCGTCCATCGGGGCCCTCGAAAAGCTGGGGCTGAAGTTCGAGGCGATCATCCGGCTCGACGGCGACAATCGGGACGTCCGACTCTTTGCGATGGAGCGATCATGATTCTTCAAGAAGACCCAAGCGTCGATCTCGATACACCCACCGGGCCGATGCGGACCTACATCTACCGGCCGGTGGCGGCGGGACGATACCCCGGACTCGTCTTCTTCTCGGAGATCTTCCAGCGGACCGGGCCGATCAAGCGCACCGCCGCCCTGCTTGCGGGCCATGGTTTCGTCGTCGCGGTGCCCGAGATCTTCCACGATCTCGAGGCTCCGGGTTGCGAAATCGCCTACGACGCGGCGGGCGCCGACCGGGGCAACGCCGACAAGATCGGCCGACCAGTGACCGCCTACGACGATGATGCGCGCGCGGTCATCCGGTTCCTTAAGTCGCACCCTGCCTGCAACGGGAAGATCGGCTCGATCGGAATATGCATCGGCGGCCACCTTTCGTTCCGGGCGTCCATGAATCCCGAGATTCTGGCTGGGGTGTGTTTCTACGCCACGGATATCCACAAGGGCTCGCTGGGCAGGGGCGGAGACAACACGCTTGCGCGCATGGGCGAGTTGAAAGCTGAGATGCTGATGATCTGGGGCCGGCAGGATCCGCATATTCCGAACGAGGGGCGGGCCCTTGTTCAGAAAGCGATGATCGACGCAGGGGTTCTGTTCAGCTGGCACGAGTTCAACGGCGCTCACGCATTTCTGCGCGACGAGGGTCCGCGCTACGACCCGGCTCACGCCCAGACCTGCTACCGGCTGGCCATCGACCTCTTCAATCGAAAACTCACCGAGGGGGATCTGGCCGCGGACGCTGCCGGCGGCGGCGAGACGAGGCATTGAAGGCTCTCGACGTCACCGTTCGCGACGCGTGTGCCGGCGATGCGCCGGCGCTCCTCGACATCTACCGTCCCTTCGTTCTCGATACCGCGGTCTCTTTCGAACTGACCCCGCCCACGGTTTCGGAATTCGAGAACCGGATCGCCTCGGCGCAGACGCAGTGGGCGTGGCTCGTCGCCGAGCGTGCGGGGGAGGTCTTGGGGTACGCGTACGCGTCCGCCTTCAGGACGCGCGCCGCTTATCGCTTCACCGTCGAGGTATCCGCATACGTGCATCCAACCCATCGGGGGCATGGAATCGCCGGCAGGCTCTACCGTCGGCTGTTCGAGATCCTCGACGCAAGAGGCTTTTGCAACGCCTACGCGGGTATCGCCTTGCCGAACGACGCCAGCGTCGCCTTCCACAAGTCGCTCGGTTTCACCTCCGTCGGCGTGTTCCACCGGGCCGGCTGGAAGTTCGGGCGATGGCACGACGTGTCGTGGTGGGAGGTTCGCCTTCGCGAAGAGCCACTCGACGCAGGGTAGCGATCTCGCCGTGTAACCGGAGGGTGTACACTGGATACTCACCCCGCAAACACGTCAAGGAGGTCGTCCATGTCGGGTCTCCATCCTTTCTCCAAAGCGAGGATCCTCGTCGTCGAAGACGAAGCGATCGTCGCGCGCGATCTTGCTCAGCGCCTCGAAGGACTTGGCTACAGCGTGACCGGCACGGCAGCGAGCGGGGCCGAGGCCCTGGCTCTGGCGGAGGAGACGCACCCGAATCTGGTCTTCATGGACATCACGATTCAAGGTCCCATCGACGGGGTGGAGACCGCGGAGCGTCTGTGCGCCCGGATGGATATCCCGATCATCTTTCTCACCGCTCATACCGATACCGGCACGATTTTCAAGGCGAAACACGCGCGCCCTTACGGATACCTCGTGAAGCCGCTCGAGGAGCGAGAACTGATGACCACGATCGAGATGGCGATGAGCCGGCACAAGAGCGACGTGCCCGCGCGTCTTATGGAGCAGGCCATCGCGAACGCCGGAGTGGGCATCGTCATGGTGAGCGCCTTTGGCCCCTCCCACCAGATCACAATGTGCAACGCCGCGTTCGAACGGATGTTCGGCTATCTGCAGTCAGACGTCCTGGGACGAAGCCCCTGGTTCCTCGAAGGGCCGCCCGAGGCAGGAAACGGCGAGAGATTGCGGCACGCTCTCGAGACGGGCCAGGAGTGCCAGGTGAGTTGCCGGGTTTATCGCCGGGACGGCACGTCTTTCATTAGCGAGATCGCCTTCTCGGCGGTGCGCAACGCCCACGGAGAGAGCACGCACTTTCTGGTTTGCGTTAGCTCAACATCGGCGATCAGGGCGGCATCGTAGGGGCGCCCGTGCCCCTACGGGTGAGCCGGGCCTTTGCCGCCCTCGACGATGAAGCGGTTGATGCGGGCCTCGAGTTGGGGAAGGGTCACGGAGCCCAGGGACAAGACGGTGTCGTGGAACGCGCGCAGATCGAACTTCGCTCCAAGCGCCGCCTCGGCCTGCGCCCGCGACTTCTCGATCTGGACCACGGGCATGTGGCCGGGGCGCGGCACGCCTCCCTCGAGCTTCATCCCGATGTGCGACTTCGCCGGCGACGTCGTCGCGATCGGCGCCGGCGTCACCGAGGTGAAGCCCGGTGATCGCGTGACGATGATCCACTATTCCCGCTGGCTCGACGGCCAGTGGGACGTGTCGATGCGCACCGAGGACTACGGCTGCACGCGCGACGGCTTCCTGCGCGAGCTCGG
>CAZBTT010000052.1:11103-15770 GCA_964494295.1 uncultured Acidobacteriota bacterium | reverse complement strand
GATCTTCATCGCGTCCATGTCGAAACCGGGCGGCGCGAGAGACTGACCCGCGGCCTGCGCGCGAGCGACCCGGATGTGGGACCGAGCGTTGACGGAGGAACGGAAGAGATCGTCTTCGTTCAACGCTTTTCGGATCGTTCGGAGCTGTCCATCCTGGGAGCCGATGGGGAGGTGCGCCCCCTGACCGCGTCGGCCCCGGGGACGGAATGGTCTCACCCGCGCTTTTCTCCAGACGGCGATGCCATCGCGGCCTCGCGTCTCGAAGGCGGCTTCTCCGACCTCGTCCTCGTCGATGCACTAACCGGAGCGATCACGCCGCTCACTCGCGACCGCGCTCTGGACGTGGAACCCGCCTGGGTCGACGACCGCACCCTGATCTTCAGATCGGACCGCCGGGACAAGACTTTCAGCCTCTATCTCATGGGCCGCGATGCCTCCGGCCTTCGCGCAGTTGCTTCGGCCGGGCTCAGCACAAGTGCTTCGGCCGGGCTCAGCACAAGCGCGCCGCGGAATGCCTTCACGCCCGAAGCCGACGATCGAACGAACCGCGTCTTCTTCGCGCGCTATTCGTCCCTGGGCTATGACATCGCTTCCTTCCCGTACGCGGCCGGAGAGGCGACGGGTGTCTACACCGACAACCTCCCGACCAACTTCGATGAGCCCCCACCCTACGCGGGGGACGCCCGGCCCTACCGTTCGTTCCCAGCGCTGCGTCCCCGGTTCGTTTCGCCTTTCGCGGAGTTCGCCTCCGACGAGTGGCGGCTCGGACTCGCCACCGCTTCGTTCGATCCTCTTCTGCGTACGGCCTATGGCCTGGCCGGCTCCTGGGGAACGGAGGTAGCGAAGCCGAACCTCCTTGGCTACGTCCGTTACGATCGATTCACCCCGACGTTCACGGCGCTCGCTCGGATCGAGTCGTCCCCCGCGACCACGGGGAGGCGGGATCTGCGGGAGGGGCGGCTTTCCGTCGACTTCCCGATCGAGCGTTCGGTTCTCCGGAACCAGACCGCCGGACTTACCTTCAGGCGAAGACACGATGCGACCCCGGCTTCAAGACTCGACACCTCGATCCTGGCCCTTACCTGGCAATTGGATTCCACTCGGACGTTTCCGATGTCGGTCTCCCCGCAGGACGGCGTTCGGTTGCGCGTGGCCTTCACCCGCGAATTCAAGGGCCTCGGGAGCGACCTCGAGTTCGGAAAGGCCATTGTCGATGCCCGCGCGTACACGAGAATCGGACCGGTGGTTCTGGTCAGCCGCCTCGGCGGCGGTTGGACGTTCGGACCGGATGTTCCCCTCAGTGCCTTCGCGGTGGGAGGACTTGCCGATCCCGCCCTTCTCGATCCTGTTGGAGACGAACCCGCGGTGCTCCGCGGCTACGAAGCGGCGGATGGGAGCGACCGCTCGCGTTACGGTCGCAAACTCGCGTTCTCAAACCTGGAATTGCGCGTGCCCCTCGGCCATCCGCAACGCGGTGTGCGCGCTTTGCCTTTCTTCCTTCGCCACCTTCACCTGAGCGCATCGCTCGACGCAGCGGTGGTCTCCGCGCGGAGGTTGAACCTCGACTCCGCCCGCGTGGGCGTGTCCATCGGCCTGGGCGCCGACATTCTCATCGGTCACCGGATTCCCCTCACCGTTCAAGGAGGCGTGGGCCGAGGTTTGACCCGCGATCGCGCGACCGTGCCCTGGTTCTCCCTCGGCTTTCCCTTCTAACCCCTTGAACCGGCCAGTTAGGATGATTGCGCACTCATGAGGGGAGCCAAGCGCGTCCGCCGGAATCGCGAGGACCTCGCCGGAGAGAACCAGGAGAAGAAGAGCAAGCTGCAACGCCTTCGCGAGATCCTGCCCCTCGCCTGGTCGCTGGTCCGCCCGCGGGTGCCGGCGCTCATCGCCGGTCTCCTCCTCATCCTGATCTCCCGGTCCGCCAGCCTGGTGCTGCCCGGCGCCGCGCGCGTCTTCATCGATGAGGTGGTCCCGGGCACGCACCCCGAGAAGATGAACCAGGTGTTCGCCGCGGTGATCGGCGCGGCTCTGGTTCAGGCCACCTGCGCCTATCTCCTCTTTCGCGTCCTCACCGTCCGCACCATCGAACTCGTAGCCGATCTTCGAGTCAAGGGTATCGCCCACCTGATCCGGCTGGCCGTCCCGTTTTTCGACCGGAATCAGACCGGGGCGTTGTTGCCCCGGGTCCTCCACGACATCGAGGCGCTGCGTCTCCTCATCGGTTCGGGCTTCATCGATTTCGCGGGTGGCGTCTTCTTCGCCGGTTTGTCCGCGGTCTATATGTGGACGATCTCGCCGAAGCTGACCCTGGTCGCGCTGGTCGCCCTGGTCGCGTTCATCGCGCTCCTCGGTTGGGCGTTCTGGGGCGTGGCCGGGGTTTACGGGGAGAGGGCCCGGCTGCTCTCGGAGACGAGCGGCCGGCTCAACGAGACGCTCTCCGGCATCCGCGTGATCAAGGCCTACCGGGCGGAGGAGCGCGAGAGCCTCGCCATGGAAACCTCGGTTCTGGCCATGCGCGACAACGCGATCGAAATGGCCCGGAACAACCGGATGTTCTCCTTCTGGAGCACGGCGCTGGTCGGATTCCTGGGCATCGGCCTCATGGCCATGGCCCTCACGGAGATTCAGTCCGGGCGACTCACCCTCGGCGGCTTCACCACCTTTTCGATTCTCCTCGGTTTCCTCAATGGCCCCGTGTACATGGCGGTGGCGCTTGCCGGGCAGTTCACGGATGCGCTCGTGTCGATCGAACGGCTCCAGGCGATTCTCAACGAGCCGAGCGAAGCGCCCGCGTTGGGTCGCGCGGCCTCCGCCTCGCCGCTTCCGCTTTCCGAGGTGAAGGGTCACGTCCGGTTCGAGAACGTGACGTTCGCGTATCGGCCGGAGGAGCCGGTGCTCAAGTCGGTGAGCTTCGACGCGCCCCCGGGCACCGCGACCGCTCTGGTCGGGCCGTCGGGTGCGGGCAAGTCCACGATCATGGGCCTGCTCGCGGCTTTCTACCGGCCGCAGTCGGGAAGGATCACCCTCGATGGCCACGACATCGAGACCCTTCCTCTCCAGGACTACCGCTCGAATCTGGGCGTGGTGTTTCAGGACACCTTCCTCTTCGATGCCACCCTGCGCGAGAACGTCCTCTTCGCCCGCCCGGACGCCTCGGAGAGCGATTTCAAGGCGGCCTGCTTGTCGGCTCACGTCGAGGAGTTCGCTGCTCGTTTCGCGAAGGGCTATGAGACCGTGGTGGGCGAGCGGGGCGTGCGGCTTTCCGGCGGCCAGAAGCAGCGCGTGGCCATAGCAAGAGCCTTCCTCGCGAACCCGAGGGTCCTCCTGCTGGATGAAGCCACCTCGAACCTCGACAGTGAGTCGGAGGCCCTGATCCAGAGCGGCCTCGAAGCCCTGCTGCCGGGACGGACCACTTTCGTCATCGCGCATCGCCTGTCGACGGTCCGGTCATGCCGGCAGATCCTGGTCCTCGACAAGGGCGAGGTGATCGAGCGCGGGACCTACGAGGACCTGCTCCGTCTCGGCGGCCGATACGCGGCCATGCTCGAGCAGCAGATGATGCGTCCCTCTACCTGACGAGGGTTACGGATCGCGCAGCAGTAGAACCAGGATCACGCCGAGCAGCGCGACGGTGAGCAGCAGAAGGGGCACCACGAAGCGCGTCATGCCCGCTCCAACGGCGATCGCGCTTTTGAGCGGGTTGGTCGCGTGACGGTGCGGCCGGTACTTCCGTTCCTGCATCGGCGGGGCGGACGGGCCCATGAAGCGGGTTCCGCAGTTGCCGCAGCGCCAGAAGCCGCCGGCGCCCGCAGCCAGTTTCTCCTTGTCCAGCGGGTAGGAGCTTTTCGAGGGTCGCACCTCGGCCGACTGGCAGTCGGGGCAGGGCGGATAGGGAGCTCCTGAGGATGGGACGCTCACAACGACAGGCCCTGCGGGCCGAGCCTGGCCGCGCCGGATTCCGCGGGGCGATCCTCGCCGAGTGCGGCATCGAGGAAGCAGCGGTGAGCGTCCCGGTGCCCCTCGTCGAGCCAGTCGAGGAGCGTTGTCTCCACCTCGTTGGCCGGATCGATGGCGCCGTCGAGATCGAGGGGCCGCAGAAGCGAACGCCGCGGGCGGACGGTGTGAACCGAGATCGAGCGGAACTTCCGGCCGGTGAGAGGGTCCTGCCATTCGCGCTCGCCCGTGCTCCTCTGGTGGCCCACGGTTTCGACGATGCGGTTCAGCCTCTGGGTCTGCCGCAGGTCCGCCTCGATGGCGTTTCTCTCCTGAAGCGCCAGGAAGGCCGCGGCCAGGGCTTTGAGTCCGCGGCGCACGGGCATCGGCCCCGGGTCTTCCGCGGTTGCGGTCACGAAGACGATCCGGTTCGCGCCGAGGGCGATGGCCTCGCCCAGTCCGGAACCCGCGATGGCCGAAGCCTCGGCGATGCGGTGGACTTCTCCGCCGAACGCACCCTGTTTCGGCAGCCGGACGCGGCGAGGCGACGAAAACGGCGCGGTGTTGAATGCCGTGGCCATCACGTCGTAGAGCAATGGCGCGGTGGCCGCGTCCTTGAGGTCGAGGGGTTCCTCGCGCTCGGAGTTCTTGAACGAAGTCCGCTCGTCGGGGGCCTGCGAGGTCAGCTTGGGAACGAGCGGCCGGCGCGCGTCGAGGTTCCCGGCGGGCAG
>CAZBTT010000052.1:0-11093 GCA_964494295.1 uncultured Acidobacteriota bacterium | reverse complement strand
CCGGCTCTCGCGGGGGGTGGCGGCGCGCAGGACCAGGCCGCGGAAACCGGGCTTACCGGAATTCTCCGCGATCAATGCCGCGTACTGGCGACCGATCTCGGCGGCGTCCGGGGCTTTTTCGTTCAGGGCCGGCCCGCGCGCCACTTCCCACAGCCGTCGCGCGATTTCCTTTTCGACGCCGGAATGATCGAACGCACTCTCGAGATGCTCGCCGACCCGCCGCCTCGAGGTCCTGAAGAGCCGCGCGCCGCCCAGCAGGATGAACAGAAAGGCGAGGAAGGTGGGCGCGGCAAGGGCGAAGATGAAGAAGAGCCGAAGCCCGGGAGCCAGGCCCGCGAGGGCCTGGGTCAGAGTGGTCATGAAACCGGGCCGGGCGAAGTCGACGGCCAGGAAGACGGGCAGGAACAGGCCGAGCAGAAGCGCCAGCACGGCGGGCACCAGAAACGCCGAGAGGCCGACGAGGCCGAGCGAGCGCAGAAAGCGGAACGTCTTCCGCAACTCGAAAACCCTGCGCGTCGAGATCCAGCGCCACAGGCCCTTCTCGCCATACAACACGGCGCCCGAGGCGCCCGCGCCGAACGCCGCGGCGAGGACACCCACCCCCGAGCCCACCATGAAGTCGATGCGCACACCCGCTTCGTCGAGCGCCTTGAGGACGCCCGCGTGATAGGCCCCCGAGGCTCCGCTGCCGGCAAACACCACGGCCGTGCGCTGACCCAGGAGAGGTTCCTTCATGCGAGGCCGATTATGCGTTATTTCATCGGGCAGGTCGTGGACCTGCGGGCCCTGCGCCCAGGCTCAGCGGGCGTCGTGGATGGTGGCGAGCCTGATGACCTCGACGTAGCGCGTGCCCTTGGGGACGCGCACTTCCACGACCTCGCCGATCTTCTTGTTCAGAAGGCAGCGGCCGATGGGGGACGAGGGCGAGATCTTGCCCTTCTCGGGGTCGCTCTCTTCGCTCGTGACGATGTCGTACGTGGCCTCTTCGCCGGTGTCCTCGTCGCGCACGTGGACGGTGGAGCCAAGGCCCACCTTGTCCTTCGGGATGTTGTCGAGGTTCATCATCGACAGGCCGGCAAGGCGGCCCTGGAGCTGGGCGATACGCGCCTGGAGGAAGGTCTGACGCTCCTTGGCCGCCTTGTACTCGGCGTTCTCGCGCAGATCGCCCCATTCGCGAGCGCGCTGAATCTCTTTGGGAAGTTCGACCTTGAGCTCGTACTCGGCGGTTCGAATGTCTTCCTCGAGTTTCTTTTTCGCTTCGATCATGGGATCAGGCTTCTCTTCCGTGTTTTTGAGTGAGCTTTGGGGGGCGCCCCCTCGTCGGTTGTTCGGGCGGCGTCCCTGTGCGGCTTTCGCCTCTTCGGACCTTTGTTGAGGCAGGGGCTCGATGCAAACGCCCCAAGGCTCCAAGAAGTCGCGATGTTAGCATCGCGCCTCGCTTCGCCTTGCCGCGACCCTGGTCACCACAAGTCCCTCAAAGACGGACGGCTCTTGTCGATTTCACCAACGAAACGGATTTCCGCCCGGGGCAATCCCGAGTTCAAGCGGTTCCTCGCGGTGCGCGCGCGAAAGAACCGGGACTTGATCCTGATCGAGGGCCCGAAGCTTCTCGCGGAGGCGCTTCGATCGAAGCTGAGATTGGATTTGGTTGCAGTCGATGACCACGTCGTCAGCGTGTCCGAGGGCTTTGCCGCGGCCTGCAGCCCGCGTCCGTTGATTCAGTTCAGCGCGCCGCTCATGAAGAGCCTGTCGGACGTTGAAACCCACCAAGGGGTCGTGGCGCTGGTGGAGCGCCCCCGCTTTGGTCGGGAATGGCTCGAGAAGAAGGACGCGTTCATCCTCGTTCTCGACGGCCTGCAGGATCCGGGGAATGTGGGCACACTCTTGCGAACCGCCGAGGCCGCGGGCGTTTCCGGTGTACTCCTGACGCGCGGCTGCGCCGATCCGCTTTCGCCCAAAGCGCTCAGGGCTTCGGCAGGCTCGGCCTTCCGCATGCCGCATATCCTCGACCTTTCGCCGGACGATCTTCTTTCTCTCTTGCCAAGGGGCGTCCGGCTTGTCGCAGCGGTCGCGGGCCCAGGCGCGGCCTCGGCCTTTGGAGACTCCTCGCTGGCCCCGCCCATCGCCCTCGCTCTTGGTTCGGAGGGCTCGGGTCTCACGCCACAGATCGAAAGGGCGGCGTCGATGCGACTGCGCGTGCCCAGCGCCGGCGACGTCGAGAGCCTGAACGTCGGCGCGGCCGGAGCCGTCTTGATGTTCGAAATCGCCCGCCGCAGCGGAAGGCTTCTCTAAAACAACTTCTGGAAGTCGGGCCGGAGAAAGATCTCGCGTCCCTGGGTCTCGATGTGGCCGTTCTCTTCGAGATCCCGCATCATGCGGGTGACCGTCTCCCGGGAGGACCCGATGCGGTGCGCGATGTCCATGTGGGTGGGCCGCTTGACGACCACCCGGCCATCCTTGAGCCGCTTGCCGTCTTCCTCCGCAAGCTCCTGGATGACGCGCGCGACCCGGCCGTAAACGTCGAGCAGGGCCAGAGTGGAGATCTGGTGATTCGCCTTCCGAAGCCGGCTCGCGAGCACCTGGATGAGAGACGTGCCCATTCCGGGATCCTGCTCGAGCGCGCGCGTGAAGTCGTCACGCTGAAGGGAGAGAAGTTCGCACTCCTCCTCGGCGATGACCGTGGCCGAGCGCGGCTCCTGGTCGAGAAGCGCCATCTCGCCGAAGAAGTCGCCCTCGGAGAGCACGGAGAGCGTCACTTCCTTGCCGTCGTCACCGAAGATCGCGACCTTCACCCGGCCATGGAGGATCACGAACAGAGAATCGCCCGCTTCCTTCTCGTGGAAGATGACGTCGTCCTTCTTGAACCGCTTGCGGCGCGTGAGTCTCAGGATGGCGTCTACAGACGCCTCTCCCAGCCGGGAGAAGAGGGGGACGCTCTTGAGGAACTCGCGTTCGGTCATGGGTTTGCTCGGATTAGGATCGTAACACCGCTTAGCGCTTGCGTTTCGGCTGCTCGTAACTCGCGGTGACGACGCTCGAGATGCCGCCGCGCACGCCGAAGCGGCCTTCCAGCATCATGCTGCGTGGTTTCGTGACCGCGACGAGGTCGTCGAGGATCTTGTTCGTGACCGCCTCGTAGTAGATCCCCTCGTTGCGGTAGCCGCCGAGGTACATCTTGAGGCTCTTCAGTTCGACGCAAAGCCCATCGGGGACGTAGCGGAGGATCAGCGTGGCGAAGTCGGGCTGGCCGGTTTTCGGACACAACGCGGTGAACTCGGGACACGTGTGTTCGATGAGGTAGTCCCGCCTGGGATTCGGGTTCGGGAAGACTTCAAGTCGCTTTATGAGTTTTTCCAACGGATGAGCGCCTCCTTCAGGTCGCGTTCGATGTCGTCCTTGAGGGACGGGGGTTTGATAACCAGGACGTGGGGCACGAAGCTCCGGATCCAGGCCTTGAGCTCGCGGGACAACGCAACGTCGAGAGAGAGGTCGAACGAGCCGTCGGGCCGGTCGAGGATCTGCTGCGACTGATGCCAGGTGCGGTCCTTGATGCTGGCCGCAAGCGCCGCGTCGAAGCGCAGGACCACTTCCTGGGCTTTGCCTCCTGCGATGCCAAAAGCGCTCCTGGTGTGGGCCTCGATGTCCTGCTCGGTCGGCATCTCGAACGTCACTTCGGTGAGGGCGATCCGCTCGATGCGTTCGACCGCGAAGGTGCGGACCTCGTTGTACTCCTCCACCCGTCCGTACAGGTACAAGCCGCCCTGGTAGTAGACGACGCGGTAGGGATCGACCTCGTAGCGCTTGGCGCGCCTCGAACTCGCGGAGTAGTACGACATCTCGATGCGGCGTTCGTGCAGCGTCGCGTCCACCAGGGTCGCGATCACGCCCTTCTTGGCGGAGTAGTCCTTGGAAGGGAAAGGCCGTGCGCCGAAAAGATCCGAGATGCGGGCGAGGTAGCGGGTGCTCTTTTCGGGCAGGGCCGCGCGGATCTTGACGAAGGCGGAATCGAGATCGTCGGCGAACGGCGCGCCCGAGAGGATGGTCATGAGGTGGCGGCCGAAGTAGAGGGCGGCCATCTCCGACATGGTGAAGCCCGCCTGGGCCTTCTGCGAATAGCCCTCGAGAAGCCTCCAGACCTTCTTGCCGCTTTCCTTGTCGTCGTAGAGGGGGAAGCCGGCTTCCTGAAGGGCTTCGATGTCGCGCCTGATGGTGCGAAGGGCCACGTCGTGTTCCTCCGCCAGGTCGGCGGCGGTGACATAGCGGCTCTTCTCGATCCGCTTCAGGATCTTCCACTGGCGGATGACTTCGGCGTTCCGCATCGTGCTGTGAACTTACCAGCCAAGAGCGGGCGCGCGCAGCGGCCCCTGCTCGCGGCCTTTAGGAAAGATCTTCGAGGATCGGGACGGCCTGGTCGAACTCGTCGAAGAGGACTTTGGCGAGAACCGGGGTCCCCGCGGCGTGGACCGAGCCCCGCGTGTGAATCTCGAGCGCCTTGCATGCGGCCGAAAGCCGCATCAGGCCGAGGGTCGCCGCACTCGACTTGAGCGAGTGGGCGAGCCGGGTCACCTGTTTCCAATCGCCGGTGTCGCAGCTCTTGCGAATCTCTTCCACCGACTTTCCGCTCTCGTGGAGGAACAATTGCGCCATTTCGGTCACGAAAGTGGCGCCCTGGTCTCCGGCGACCTTGCGGAGTCTCTCTATCGCGCTCTCATCGAAGAGCGGGGTTTCGGGGTCAGGCTGCGACATGGATGGAACGGAGTCTAGGCGGCGCGTTGGTCTCTTCGTGTGATATTCGTCATGATGGTGCTCACCATGACGCTCCCCGTCCTTCTCATCGGCGTGTTCCTCGCTCAGGCCGCGGCTCCGCCCGAACCTCGACCGACTCCGATTTCCGACACTCGGGAGTGGCGGCGGCACCGCGAGAAGGAACTTCTGGCCGACCGTGGGTGGCTCGCGGTTTCCGGCCTGCCCTGGCTGAAGGAGGGCGAGACCACGATCGGGTCGGGTGAGGGCAACGAAATTCGCCTCGGTGACGGTCCTTCGCTTTTCGGCGTGATCGTCCGGGCCGGCGCTCGTGTCGAACTGCGTCCTCTGGGCGAGGCGCCGCGTGAGATCACGACGAAGGACAAGCCGTTTCAGATCGGCCGGACGTGGATTCAATTGATTCAGCGCGGTGAGAGGGTCGGCTTCAGGCTTTGGGATCCCCAAAACGCGCGCAAACTCGCCTTCCACGGTCTCCGCTGGTACGAGGTCAAGCCCGAGTACAAGGTGCGCGGCCGTCTCGTGCCGGCCTCTTCGCCGAGCAAGGTCAAGATCGCGAACGTCATCGGCCAGGTGATCGACTACGAGAGCCCCGGCGTCGTCGAGTTCGAACTCCTCGGCCGGAAACTCCGATTGACGCCGGTCTATGAGACCCCCGCGAAGGACGAACTCTTCTACATCTTCAAGGACGCCACCGCCGCGAAGACCACGTATGGGGCGGGGCGATTCCTTTACAGCGAGCTGCCGGACAAAGACGGCATGGTCGTCCTCGATTTCAACCGCGCTTATTCACCGCCGTGCGCCTACACCGACTTCGCCACCTGTCCGCTGCCTCCAGCCGAGAACCGCCTCGAAATCGCCATCGAAGCGGGCGAACTGGACCCGCATCCGGTTCGCTAGTGTCCCGCACCGCGACCCCGATCGACGCACTGGCCGTCACGGTCAAGGACCTGGCGGCGCTCCTCGGGAGTCATTCCCGCGGTCTTGCTCTCCGCAAGGCGCTTCTCGCGGGACCGCTCAAGACCCTTCCCCCGAAGGTGCCCGGGGTCGCCGAAGCGATCCTCAGCCCGTTGCGGAGTTCGCTGGTCCTGCCGAACGCGCGCGTCACGTCGACACTTCACGCCGAAGATGGAACGACGAAGTGGGCGATGGAGTTCGGCGACGGCCAGAGCGCCGAGACCGTCCTGATTCCCTCGCGCACGCGCGCGACGGTGTGCGTGTCGTCGCAATCGGGCTGCACACGCGCCTGCGCCTTCTGCGCGACTGCCACGATGGGGTTCAGACGCAACCTGACCGCGGGCGAGATCGTCCATCAGTTTCTCGTGGCGCGCGAGGCCGCGACGCTCGCGGGGATGGACGCATCGAACGTGGTGTTCATGGGCATGGGCGAACCCCTGGACAACATCGATGCGGTTCTCGCCGCGGTCCGCTCCCTGACCGACGTGTTTCCCGGTTTGTCTCCGCGCCGGGTGACCGTTTCGACGTCTGGTGTGGTTCCAAGGATGGGCCGCTTCCTCAAGGAGAGCCGCGCAAGTCTGGCCCTTTCTCTCAACGCGAGCGACGACGCAACGCGAACGCGGATCATGCCGCACAACAAGACGTGGCCCCTCGCCTCGATTATGGCGGCGCTTCGCGAAGCGACCGCGGAACGACCGCGCAGGTTCTTTGTCGAGTACGTTCAGCTTCCCGGCGTGAACGACACGGCTGCGGACCCAGGACGTATCGCTCTGCTCCTCCGCGGCCTCGATTGTCATGTGAACGTGATCCCCCACAATCCATTCGAGGGCAGTCCTTTCCGCGCTCCGTCGCGCGAAGAGACGCTGCGATTCCACGACCAGATCAAGGCGCAGGGCCTGACCGGGATCATTCGCTGGCCCCGAGGTCGCGACGTCGCAGGGGCTTGCGGCCAGCTCGCCCTGCGTTCGGCCTGATAGTCTCCCGTCCCGATTCTCCCGAGCAAGGAAGCCATGAAGAAACTCCTCCTGTTCATCCTCGCCGGTTCGTCGCTGATCGCGGCGGCGCGGCCCGCCCCTTTCGACTATTCGGTGGCGTCGATCATGCGCGGACCCAGGCTCGTCGGGTACGCGCCGGACTCCGTGCGCTGGGCCGGCGACTCGAAGGAACTCTGGTTCGAGTGGCGGCAGGCCGGAGACACCGAGACCTCGACCTGGGTCGCCAATGCCGTGACCGGCGAGACGAGGAAGCTCACCGACATCGAGCGCAAGGGCGTGCCGAACCAGGGCGCCGAATGGGACAAGGCGCGCCGCCGCGCGGTTTTCTCGCAGGCCGGCGATGTCGTCCTCGTCGATACCGTCGCGAAGACACGCCGCGTCATCACTCGCACCAGCGGCAACGAAGGCCGTCCGCGTTTCGCGAAGAACGAAACCCACATCTCCTTTCTTCGCGACGGCGCGCTCTTTCTCATTCCGATCTCGGGAGACGGTGAGGGCGCGCTGGTCCAGGTCTACGAAGCCGGCCCGAAGAAGAAGGACCCCACCCTCACCGATTCACAGAAGACGGTTCGCGACGAAGAGGTCAAGCTCCTGGACTTTGTGAAGAAGAAGGCCGACGAGCGAAGGAAGCGCGAAGCAAAGACCGAAGCCGAGGCCCTTCCGAAGATCGATATCGCGGAAGGCGAGACGATTGTCGATGCGGTCCTCTCCGCCGATGGCGCCCACGTCTACGCCACGATCTCGGTCCGCGCCGCCGGCTCCAAGACCGCCGATGTGCCCAACTACATCACCGAGTCGTCGTATCCCGAGCCCATTCCCACGCGCAACCGCGTGGGCGACAACCAGAACAAGGTGAAGCTCCAGGTCCTGAATCTCGAGTCCCGCAAGATCGTGACCGCCAGTCTGGCCGCGCTCAAGGCCGAGACGAAGACCACCGACGGCAAGACGGAGATGAAGGAGCGTGAGGCGCGATGGTCCCTCATGGGTCTCTCGCCCGACGGGAAGCTGGCGGTGGCCGGGGTGCGTTCCGCCGACAACAAGGACCGCTGGATCGTGCGCCTCGATTCGGCCACCGGCGCCGCATCGGTCCTCTTCACCGACCACGACGACGCGTGGATCCGCGAGTTGTTCCAGAACGCGTCCGGTTTTCTGCCCGACGGGAAGACGTTCTATTTCAGTTCCGAGAAGACCGGCTACATGCACCTCTACGCGGTCGATGCCTCGGCAGCGAGTCCCGATGTGAAGGCGCTCACGAGTGGGGCGTGGGAGATCAACGACATCGCCCTCTCGGCTGACCGGAACACCTTCTATCTCACGTCCACCGAGGCCGGGGCCGGTGAACGTCACCTCTACTCGATGCCGGCGGCCGGGGGAGCGCGGACGCGGATCACCAGCGCGGTGGGCGGACACGCGGCGGACGTGTCGCCCGACGGAACGATGCTCGCCACCGTCTATTCCGCGGGCAACAAACCCCCTGAGGTCTTTGTCGGCCCGCTCGCGAACGGCCTCGCGAAGAGGCTCACCACTTCGCCTTCGGCCGAATGGCAGGCGGGGAAGTGGCTCGATCCCAAAGTAGTGATGGTTACGGCGCGCGATGGGGTGAAGGTGCCTTCGCGCCTCTACCGGCCCGAGGATCTGGGGGCCAAACCACACGCGAAGCGCCCCGCGGTGATCTTCGTCCACGGCGCGGGCTACCTTCAAAACGCTCATCGTTACTGGTCGACCTACTTCCGCGAATACATGTTTCATCACCTGCTCGCCTCGAAGGGCTACGTGGTCCTCGACGTGGACTATCGCGGGAGCGCCGGCTATGGCAGGGACTGGCGGACCGCGATCTATCGCCACATGGGCGGCGCGGACCTCAACGACATTGTCGATGGCGCGAAGTACCTCGTGCAGGAACACGGCGTTGATCCCAGGCGGATTGGCGTCTACGGAGGCAGCTACGGCGGCTTCATTACTTTGATGGGGATGTTCACGACGCCGGATGTGTTCGCGGCGGGCGCGGCTCTGCGGCCGGTGACCGACTGGGCTCACTACAACCACGGCTACACGTCGGCGATCCTGAACGTGCCGCAGACCGACCTCGAGGCCTACAAGAAGAGTTCGCCGATCTACTTCGCGGAGGGGCTCAAGGGCGCGCTGCTGATCTGCCACGGCGTCGTCGATATCAACGTCCACTTCTCGGACTCGGTCCGGCTGGCCCAGCGGCTGATCGAACTGCGGAAGGACAACTGGGAACTCGCGATGTACCCGGTGGAGGACCACGGCTTCGTCGAGGAGACGAGCTGGGCGGACGAATACAATCGCATCTTCAAACTCTTCGAACGCGAACTGAAAAAATAGAGGACTGAAATGGCCAAAGGCACACCCGACTACCAGGACGCGGACCTCGTCCTGCGTGTTTACGAGATGAGGCGCGAGGCGGTGATGCGCGCCTCCCGTGACGCCTTCAACGGCAAGTTCTGGCCCGCGAATTACGACGAGGTGAAGGCCATCGCCACCGCGGGTCACGAGCTGAACGCGGCCTACCGCCAGCTCGGCACGTACTGGGAGATGGTCTACGGTCTCGTGAAACACGGCATCGTCCACACCGAGTTCTTCATGGAGACAAACGGCGAGGGCATCTTCATGTATGCCAAGCTCGAGCCGTACCTCGAACAGCTCCGCAAGGACTTCAACCCCACCATCCTTCGCAACACCGAGTGGGTGGCGAAGGAGACCGAGCGGGGCCGGATGCTGACCGATCTCTTCCGGGCGCGGGTGAAGAAGGTTCTCGACTCCAAGAAGTAGGAAGGTTCACCACGGCCCCTGCGCACATCCCGAACTTCATCGTCATCGGCGGCCCGGATATCCACGCCGGCTACGTGAGACGGCTGTTCAAGGCGGAAGCCGCGGGGAAGATCACGTTCGGACGGATCGTGGTGGTGGACCGCGATGCCCGCTGCGCAGTCGCTGCGATGGTCAGCGAACGGGTGCGCCTCGACGTGGCGTCATGGGAAGACTGGCTCGTCGCGAATCTCTCGAACGCCGCACCCGGCGATCACCTCGTCCCGTACCACTGGGCGCCGCATGTGCTCCTCGACTGGCTGGCCGCGGACCTCTCGCGGCATGGCCTGTTCCTGAAGCGAACCTTCGACATCTCCGAACCTCCAGCGCGTCCCCCGGTCCTGCGCGAGACGAAGGCCGGCGATCTCGCGATGTCCTACGCGGAGTGGTTGTGTCCGCCCGCTTGCATCGAACCGGCCCTGTGTCCGCACACCCGTGGTCCGAAGTCGTGGAGCCTCGCCACCGACCTGGCGAAGGCGCCGCACTCGTTCGTGTTCCCCTGCCTCCACCTCGCCTACGGTGTGGGAACGATCCCCGTCTCCGCGATTTTCAGCGTGCGGGATCACCTCGTCGACGCACTACGCCGGGGCGATGTCGACGCGAAGACGCCGATCTGGATCGGCTCGGCCAGTCACTGCCACGGACTCGCGGCGGTGGTGACGGTGATGCGGTCATGAGAAAAGGTCGCTGAGCCCAGACGAGAGGCGTTCAGTCGAAGCGACCGCACTCCCTACAACGCCGGATTCGGGGCCGCGTAACGTGCCGGCTCCTCATCGAACTTGGTCTTGCACCCCTCGTTGCAGAAGTAGTACGTGTCTCCCTCGTTGATGGAGTGGGGCGCGGCGTTTTGATCCACGATTTCCATTCCGCACACCGGATCGGTGGGTAGCGTCATAGTCACCTCTTCTTCAGGAATTCGAGCAGATCGGCGTTGAGCCGATCCTTATGGGTATCGGCCAGACCGTGGGGCGCGCCTTCGTAGATCTTCAGGATCGCGCCGTCGATCATGGTGGACGAGAGAAGTCCCGACGCCGCGATGGGCACAATCTGATCGTCGTCTCCGTGAACGATCAACGTCGGCACCTTGACTTTCTTGAGGTCACCCGTGAAATCGGTCTCGGAGAACGCCTTGATGCAGTCGAAGGTGTTCTTGTGCCCGGCGCGCATGCCCTGCAGCCAGAACGAATCCATCATGCCCTGCGAAACCTTGGCGCCCTTCCGGTTGGCTCCGAAGAAGGGGCCGCTCGCGATGTCCCGGTAGAGCTGCGACCGATCCGCCAGCGACCCTTGACGGATTTTGTCGAAGGTGTCGATGGGCAGGCCGCCGGGGTTGGCCGCGGTCTTGAGCATGAGGGGCGGTACGGCGGCGATCAAACCGATCTGTGCGACCCTCCCCGTTCCGTGCCGGCCCACGTGACGTGCGACCTCGCCCCCGTCCGCGGAAAAGCCGATTAGCGTGGCATCTTTCAGCTGGAGGTCTTCTAGCAGCTCAGCGAGGTCGTCGGCATAGGGGGCAATGTCGTTGCCGTCCCAGGGCTGGCTCGACCCCCC
>CAZBTT010000051.1:0-15950 GCA_964494295.1 uncultured Acidobacteriota bacterium | reverse complement strand
CACGTTCGTGGAGAGCACCGGGGACGGCAACACTTCGCGCACCGGCCCCGCCACCGCCGAGCCGACCACCGAAAACCCCTACGAGGCGCGGCAAAGGGCCCTCCTTCAACTGGTGAAATCGGATCCGGCGGTGGTGAACGCGGCCTGGGCGGCGCCTCTGCCGTTTTCCCAGTCGAACGAGACGCGCAGTTACACCTTCCGAAAGCGGCCCATTCGTTACTCCCTGGCCCGCTGCACCGATGAGTACAAGGATGTGATGGGCCTCGAGATCACTCGCGGGCGCTGGTTTTCGGCGGAAGACGATGGCGGCGGGTACGAAGCGGTGGTGATCACACAGGCCCTCGCCGCCCACGCGTTCGGCGATGAAGACCCGGTCGGCCAGAGCATCACCGCGGACCGCTCGGAGGGCGATGCCACTCCCGAAACCGAGCGACGCGTGGTCGGTGTCATCAAGGCCTTCCGTCAAGACGGCGAGACCGAGACCGAAGAGCGGTACGTGCTCACCCGTCTCGATTACCCAAGCGCTCGAATGCGCCGCATGGACAGCATGGCGCTCCTGATGAAGCCGGGCGCCGATGCGAACGTGGAGGCGCGGCTCGTCGCATCATTGCTCGCGGCCGCTCCCGACTGGTCGTTCAAGGTCGAGCAGATGCCCGCCTCCGCCGAGTTCATCCGCAGGGCCTACCTCGCGCCCATCGGCATCGCCGGGGTGGTGGCTGGTTCCCTCGTCCTCATGGTCGCCCTTGGTCTCTCCGGCGTCTTGTGGCAAAGCGTGACCACCCGCATCCGCGAGATCGGGGTGCGGCGGGCGCTCGGCGCCTCCGCCGCCGATGTCCGACGGCAGGTGATCGGCGAGCTGATGGTCATGGCGACCATCGCGATGGCGGCCGGCACACTCGTCGTCCTCCAGTTTCCGTTCCTCGATCTCCTGGGTCCGGTCCCGACGAGTGTCTTCGCCGCAGGTCTTTCCCTTACCATTGTGGCGCTCTACGGGCTCGCCCTGGTGTGCGGTCTGCACCCGGCGCGCCTGGCCACCACCGTCCACCCCAGCGAGGCTCTTCGTTACGAATGATCCTGATCGTCGATGACGATGTCTCGGTCCACGCGTCTCTCGGCCTTCTGCTGAAGCAGGCGGGGCACCCCTGGTTCGCGGTTTCCGATCGCTCCACAGCCCTTTCGTGGTTGAAGGCGAACCCCTGCGACCTCGTCCTCCAGGACATGAACTTCAGCCGCGAGACGAGCGGTGCGGAAGGCCTGGCCCTGCTGCGAGAGATCCGGGCTGCGCATCCGGCGCTTCCCGTGATCCTGATGACCGCGTGGGGATCGATCCCCCTCGCGGTCGAAGGCATGAAACACGGGGCCGGCGACTTCATCACCAAGCCGTGGACGAACACCCAGGTGGTTCAGTCAGTGGAGACGGCCCTTGGCCTCGCGCGGTCTCCCGGGCCGGACGCGCCCGCGGCCACCCGCGAGCAGCTCGACCACGACTTCGACTTCGCCGGCCTCGTGGGCGAGGACCCGGGCCTTCTGCGTGTCCTTCAGATCATCGGCCGGGTCGCCTCCACTGACGCATCCGTTCTGATCACGGGCGAGAGCGGCACTGGCAAAGAGCTCGTTGCCGAGGCCATTCACCGCAATTCGAAGCGTCGGGGCGGCCCTTTCGTCAAGGTCAACCTTGGCGGGATTCCATCGGGCCTTTTCGAGAGCGAGATGTTCGGCCATGTGAAGGGCGCGTTCACCGACGCGCGCGTCGACCGCGTGGGGCGGTTCACTCTGGCGAACGGCGGCACGATCTTTCTCGATGAGGTGGGCGAGCTGGATCCGGCGTCGCAGGTGAAGATGCTTCGCGTGCTTCAGGACCGCACGTTCGAGGTTCTGGGGTCGAGCCAGACTCGCACCGTCGATGTGCGCGTGGTTGCGGCCACGAACCGCAATCTTCGCGATGCCGTGGAGAGTGGAGCCTTCCGTGAGGATCTCCTCTATCGGCTCAACCTGATCGCGATCCACCTTCCTCCGCTGCGCGAACGCCGCGGCGACATACCGCTCCTCGCCCGCCAGTTCCTTCACGCGGTGATGGCGGCGCACGGCCGCGAGGGCCTCGAACTCTCCGCGAGCGCTCTCGATCATCTCAAGGCACAGGAGTGGCCGGGCAACATCCGCGAACTGCGCCACACCATCGAGCGCGCGGTCCTGGTGGCGCCTCGTCCGGTGCTCACGGCCGCCGAGTTCCGCGACGTGGCCGCGATGGAGTCTCCGGGTTCGGCGCGCGATCCCCTGCCGCCCGTCGGCAGTATGACCCTCGACCAGATCGAGCGGGCCATGATCGTGAAATCCCTCAAACATCACGCGGGAAACCTCACGCGTGTGGCAGAGTCTCTGGGCATGAGCCGCCCCGCCCTTTACCGACGGATAGAGAAACACGGCATCACGGTCTGACCCCCGAGCTGCGCCTTGAGTTTCAAGAACCGCTTCATCCTCTACGTGGCGGTTCTCCACGTGGCCCTGGCCGCCCTCGTGGTTCCGCTCCTGGTCACGAACCGCCTCTGGCTTCTCGCCGTCGAGGTTTTCTTCGTCGCCTCCATCCTCATCGGCTTTCGACTGGTGCGTGGTCTGTTCGCCAGCCTGGATCTGCTCGCCGAGGGCGCCCGCTTTCTCGACGAGCAGGAGTTCACCACGCGCTTCAAGGAGACGGGCAGGCCCGAACTCGATCGACTCGTTGCTCTCTACAACCGCCTCGCCGACGATCTTCGCAATGAGCGCACGAGGCTCCGCGAGCAGCACCACTTCCTGAACGAAGTCCTGCAGGCTTCGCCGTCAGGCATTGTGATTCTCGATTTCGATGGCCGGATCGAGCTTCTGAACCCACAAGCCGCGAGGACGATCGGCGTCACGGCGGAGGCTGCGCGCGGACTGAGTTTGTCGGACATCTCCGGACCCCTGGGAGCGGATCTTGCCGCCGCGTCGCCGGGATCCGCGCGCGTCCACACCACGGGCTCGGGCGGGAAGATCCGCATCGTCTCCGGCCATTTCACCGATCAGGGTCACGATCGGCGGTTCCTGCTTCTCGAGGAGATGACCGAAGAGGTTCGAGCCGCCGAGAAAGCCGCCTACGAAAAACTCATCCGGATGGTCGCGCATGAGGTGGGCAACTCGGTCGCAGCGTCGAGTTCGTTGCTTCAGTCGAGCCTCTCCTATTCGCGGCACATTCCTGGCGAGGATCGGGGCGATTTCGAGGAAGCGGTGAGCGTCTGCCTGACTCGTCTGTCGACCCTCAACGGTTTCGTGCGGGATCTCGCGGAGGTGGTCCGCCTGCCCGAGCCCCGGCTTCAGCCCTGCGACCTCTCGTCACTGCTTCGGGGCGCGTCGCTGCTCCTGCGCGCGTCGGCCGAGAAGGTCGGCGTGGAGTGGGCGATCGAAGTCGAAGACCCGCTGCCCCTTGTCCTCGCCGATCGGGCTCAGATCGAACAGGCCTTCCTGAACATCGTGAAGAACGCGATCGAGGCCGCCCAGCCCGGAGGTCGGGTGAGCGTCCGCGCACGGCGCGAAGCAGACCGGGTGAGCGTCGTGGTCGAGAACACCTCGAGCGGAATTCCAGAGGACGTGCAGGCCCGCCCCTTCAAACCCTTCTTCGCGCCCAGGGCGGACGGCCGCCGCCTCTGCCTCACCCTGGTGCGCGAGATCCTCGTTCACCACGGCGCGCCCTTCTCCCGCACCGCCCCGCAAGGCGGCCCGACTCTCTTCGCTTTCTCGCTGAAATCGGCCTGAACCGCAAGGCGGCCTCTTCAGTCCCGCTCATTGACCCCGGGAAGGGGGCGACGTACAGTCGCGCACGCGCCCCCCGAGCCATGTCTTTCCCCAGAACCCGTTCGTTCAACGCTGCGGCGCCGGCCACTCTGGCCCTCCTGCTGGCGTTCTCGTCACCTGCCTCCCTTCGGGCGGATGACGAGTGGACCCCCGTCCGGTCGTTTCGGCTCTTTCCGAGATCGCTGTGGCGCGGCCTGCCCCAGTCGACCGTCGGCTCGATGGCGCAGGATACAAACGGCGTGCTCTGGATCGGCACATTCGACGGTCTCGCGAGTTTCGATGGTCAGGCACTCGCGCCGGTCACGCCTGCGCCAGGCGCCCCCGTGCGCGGCGTGGTTGCCGCGATGGTGGCGCTCCAGCAGGGCGGCATCGCGGTCACGTCGCCCGCGGGTGTTCACATCAGCGAGGGAGGCTCCTGGCGCGTCGTTCCCTCGCAGCGGACCGCGTTGTCGCTCGCGCAGGCCGCGGACGGGACTCTTTGGATGGGCGACGTCGGCGGAGCAGTATGGACCCTCGGCCCAAGCGATGCCTGGCAGCCGCATCCCGAGATGTCGGAGAAGGCGCTTGCACTTTCACCGGCGCCCGACGGCTCGGTCTGGGCGGCCACCGCGACCGGGGCCACGCGGCTCGAAGGCGGAGCCGCGAGCGCGATTCGCAACGACGGGCTCAAGGGAACACCCAGCGCCATCCGGGTCGCACGCGACGGCCGCGTCTGGATGACGACCCTCGCAGGCACGCTCCATTGGACGCGCGCGGGAGAATCGTCGTGGCGTGACGTGGCGCTTGAGGATTGGCCCAAAGGCGGACAATTTCGCGGCCTTGCTGAGGACCGTCGGGGCCGGATATGGGCGGGTACGATCGACGGCAACGTCGCCTTCGGCAATCCCGAGATCGGCTGGACGACGTGGGGCGCGAAGAACGCGCCGGTTGCCGGCATTCAGACGATCCTCGCCGATCGCGAGGGCAGCGTCTGGTTCGGCATGAATCGCAACGGCCTTGCCCAATGGGTGGGCGAAGCCTGGTCCCATCGTGTGACGTTCCTTGAGGGCCCCCGCTCCGCGGACCGGACAAGCATGACCGGGATGACGCGCGGTCAGGGAGAGCACAGCCTCCTCGTGTCGGGCTTCGCTTCCGGCGTGCTGCGCCTCGCCGATGGGAAGCCGCCGCGAATATGGGCTGCCGCCCAGGGCATCACCGAGCACGCGCGCCAGGCGGTCGAGCCCGAGCCCGGCGCCTTATGGGTGGCGGCGCGCCTCGGGATCCTGGAGGCGCGCGGTTCCGCCAGGCTCAACTACACGCTGAAGCCCAAGGCGGGTTTCGCAACCGGCATCCTCAAGAGTCCACAGGGAAAGTGGTACGCCGCGACGTCGACCGAGGGTGTCTATTCCCGCGAGGGGAATTCGTGGATCCCGGCGCCGACGATCAATCGGGATCTCGACGATCAGCACGTTCGCGGAATCGTCTGGACCAGCACGGGTGAGATGTGGGTCGAGACTCTTCGCGGGGTCAGCGTTTTCCGGGACGAGAAAGTCGTCGAGAAGATTTCCCAGGCGAACGTCCCGGCGTTCCCCCAGCCCGTGAACGCGGTCGTCGAGGCCGGAAATGGCGATATGTGGGTGGGCGGCAGCGGCGGCATCGCGATACGGAGCGGGTCAACCTGGCGTGGCCTGGATATGACGAACAGCCCTGGTCCCACCATCTACTCGATGGCGAAGGCCCCGGATGGAGCGATCTGGGCCGGCGGAGCCAACGGTGTCGGCCGCCACAAGGACGGGAGATGGACCACCTGGGACTCGCGCTCCGGTCTTCTCGAGGACGAGTGCAACCTGAACGGCATGCTGATCGATGACGACGGCTCGGTGTTCGTGGGCACCATGGGTGGTCTGGCCCGCTTCGATCCCACGATCGAACCGCTGCCCCCCCCTCCTTTGAAGCTGCGATGGCTGGAGGCTCCGGCTGCGGGCGCAGATGGCCACGCGAGACTCGACGATCGTGAGTTGCGGCTCCGATGGTCGGCGGCCTGGCTTGGGCCTCATCCGGTGCAATACCGGGTCCGCGTTCCGAGACTGCGCGACGCCTGGTCCGAGGCCTCGACGAATGGAACCCTTGACATCCAGAACCTCGGCCCGGGTTTGTGGCCGGTCGAGGTGGCGGCGCGCGTCGAAGGTATTGACCAGTGGACCGAACCGCTGCGCCTCTCCGTGAGGGTCACGCCCTATTGGCACGAGACGACGCCGGCCCGTCTCGGCATGGTGGCGCTTCTCGCCCTCCTTGGCGCGGGTCTGGTTCGTCTGCGCCTCCGACAACTCGAGAGCCATGCCGCGGCGCTCGAGTCGACGGTGCGCGCGCGCACCGCCGAACTGGCCGACAAGGTCACGTTGCTCGAGGAGTCGGAGCGGAGGGCCCAGGCGGCGAGCCGCGCCAAGACCACATTCCTCGCCAACATGAGCCATGAGTTGCGCACGCCCTTGAATGGCGTTCTCGGTTTTGCCCAGCTCATGGCCCGGCGACCCGCGCGCGATGCCGACGATCGCCGACATCTTTCCGTCATTCTTCGAAGCGGTGAACACCTGCTCGGCCTGATCAACGATGTCCTCTCGATGGCGCGGATCGAGGCCGGCGGCACGTCGCTCAACCAGTCGAGCTTCTCTCCGGCCTCCGTGGTGACCAGCGTCGAGCAGCTCCTGCGGCCGCGGGCCGACATCAAGGGCCTGAGCCTGCGGGTCGAACTTGCACCCGGCATTCCGAAACATGTGTTGGGAGACGCGGGCAAACTCCGCCAGATTCTCCTGAATCTTCTCGGCAACGCGATCAAATTCACCGAAGAAGGCGAAGTGGTGGTGAGCGGCGCGTGGAACGCGGGACGCGGTGTGTTCGAGGTGCGGGACACCGGTCCTGGAATCGCGGCGTCCGAGATGAGCGGTCTCTTCGAGCCCTTCGTGCAGACCGAAACCGGGCGGGGCACCCGCGAGGGCACGGGCCTTGGCCTCGCGCTGTCGCAGGATCTCGCGCGGCTCATGGGCGGCGAGATCCGGGTTGAAAGTGCTTTGGGCCGCGGTTCCACTTTCCGTTGCGAGGTGGCGCTTCCCCTCGCTCCCCTTGCGGCCGCGGCGGAGGAGGGGCAACGGAGCCGAGTCTCGCGACTTGCGCCCGGCCAACCGGCGTTTCGCATCCTCGTCGTCGATGACGTGGCCGAAAATCGCGACGCGCTTGCCGGTCTGCTCGAGGCCGTGGGCTTCGAGGTCCGCACCGCGTGGAGCGGTGAAGAGGCTCTCGACATCTGGCGCGCGTGGCATCCTCACCTCATTTGGATGGACAAACGTATGCCCCGGATGGACGGCCTCGAAACAACGCGCCGGATCCGGGCCGAACCCACCGCGGGACCGCTGACGAAGATCATCGTGCTTTCGGCCAGCGCCCTCGACCACGAGCGAAACGAGATCCTGGAGTCCGGTTGCGACGACTTCCTCGCGAAGCCCTACCGGGAGGACGTGGTGTTCGGAAAAATGGCCCAACTCCTGGGTGTGCGTTATGTGTACGACACCGACGAGGCTCCAACCGCGGCTGCTGATGAGGCGGCCGCAGGCGACGCCGGACCTGAAGGCGACGCGACCGTTTCGGGCCTCAAGGTGGCGCGCCGCCTCGCCGCCCTCGTGTCGACGGGTGATCTCGAAGCCCTCTCGGCTTTCGAGGAGCTTCAGAAGACGCTTGGACCGAGGGCCCCCGCCGGGCTGCGCGACATCGAGGGTCGGCTCAAGCGCATGGAGTTCGACTCCGCGATTCCGCTCGTCGCCGACCTGTGCGCGACCCTCGAGCAGAACATGGCGACAAAGGCGCGGGGATGAGCGGCGAAATCCGTCGCCGCGGCCGCGTTCTCGTGGTGGATGACCAGCCCGTGAATCTCCAGCTCATGGCCGAGGTCCTGCGCGAGATGTGCGACGTTCTGGTGGCGACCTCGGGCGCGCGCGCCCTCGAGATCGCGGCGCTGGGTGGAGTCGACCTCATCCTGCTCGACGTCATGATGCCGGAGATGGACGGCATCGAGGTCTGTGCTCGGCTCCGGGCCGACCCAAGGACGCGTGACGTCCCCGTGATCTTCGTCTCCGGCCGAGGCGAAGTGCAGGACGAAACTCGCGGCTTCGAAGCCGGCGGCGTCGACTACATCATCAAGCCGGTGAGCGGGCCGCTGGTGTGCGCTCGCGTGCGGACACACCTCGACCTCAAGATCGCACGCGACTCGCTCGAGCGGATGGCCCTGGTTGACGGCCTCACCGGCATCCCGAACCGCCGGCGCTTCGACAGTGTGCTGCCCAGCGAATGGCGCCGGGCCGCGCGTAGCGGCCACCCCCTCACCCTCATCCTTCTGGATGTCGACCACTTCAAACAGTTCAACGATGCCTGGGGTCATGTTCAAGGCGACGAGTGCCTTCGCGCGGTGGCGGCGGTTCTGGCCGCCGAGTGCCAGCGTGCTCCGGACCTCGTGGCTCGATACGGAGGAGAGGAGTTCGCGCTCGTCCTCCCAGAGACAACGGCGGGGGGCGCGCGCGATGTCCTGCGGAGCCTTCTGAAGGGAATCGGGCGATTGCAGTTCGCGAGCCCGGATACCGAGTCACCCGCGCGGGTGTCGCTGAGCGGCGGCGCCTTGACCCTGGTGCCCGCGGTGGACGGGAACCCCGCCGAGGCCCTCAATCTCGCCGACCAGTTGCTCTACGAGGCGAAGGCCGCCGGTCGAAAGCGCGTGCTCCATCGCGACCTGACCGACGAGCGAGGTCCGGCCACCCCCGCCACGATCGAGATCGGCTGAGTCTTCTCGGAACCAGGCTCCTCGTCCCAACGTCTCATACAGCAAGGGTACCCATGAAGGCATCTGAAGCCGAACGCGGACGTGCGCCCCAGGTGGGCGATCTGGTAGGGGAGAAATATCGGATCACCTCGGTTCTTGGGGAAGGCGGGATGGGCCTGGTCTTCAAGGCTGTTCATCAGCACACCGGACGGGAAGTGGCCCTCAAGACAATTCGGCCGAGTCTGGCCACGAGTCCGGACTTCCAGAGCCGATTTGAATCGGAAGCGCGCGCCATCGGCGCCCTTCGCCATCCCAACATCGTGGATGTCTCCGATTTCGGCTATTCGGGCTCGGGCGACGATCGCTTCCCGTATCTGGTTCTGGAACTTCTCGAGGGCTACCCGCTCTCGCAGCCGCTGCGCCAGGGCCCGGGTCTTCCCTGGTCGTGGGTGGCCTCGATTCTCGACCAGGTCTGTCAGGCCATGGCCGAGGCCCACCGAGTGGGTGTGGTGCATGGCGACCTGAAACCCGAGAACGTCTGGCTGCGTCCCCGCGCAACCAGCGGGTTCGATGTGAAGGTCGTCGACTTCGGTCTCGCGCGATTCGGGCCCTCGCCGAAACGACCCACGAGCCCCGAGGCGCCCCCGGTCCCGGCCCCTGAGCCTGAGCCCGCCGAACTGCCCATCGACGAACGCACCACGATGGCGCGGCCGAACACGAACGCGGGTCCCGAAAGCTCGATCGCGGGCACCCCTGCGTACATGTCCCCGGAGCGATGGCGGGGCGAATCGCTCTCGCCTTCATCCGACATCTACAGCCTCGGCGTTCTCGCGTACCGCGTCCTGACCGGCCGACTTCCTCGCCCCGGCTCGGGTCCGGCGGCGGGTGAACCGCCCGCCCACCTCGCGACACTTCGTCCCGATGTTCCGCGGCCCGCTGCGGACACCATCATGCTGGCGTTGTCGGACGATCCGGGTCGGCGTCCCAGGACGGCGCGCGCTTTCGCCGAAGCGCTCTTCCGGCCGGCGTCGTCCACTTCCTCGTGGCGGTCCGGTTTCGCGATTCAATCGCTTGGCGTCGTGGCCCGCGCTCTGCGGCGTCGGCCCCTGCAGACCGCGGTGGTGGTGCTGACTCTCGCCCTCGGCATCGGCGCGTCGACTTCGGTGTTCAGCATCATGAACGGCGTTCTGTTCCGGGCGCTGCCGTTCAAGGACGCCCACGAGCTGGTGCGTGTCTATGACACGCAGCCCGCCTGCGCCTCCTGCCCGGCCAGCATGGCGAAGTACGACGACTGGCGAACTCGCAATCGGGTCTTCGCCGCGATCGGCGGGGTGTCGGTCAATCCCCGCACTCTGACCGGCCAGGGCGAGCCGCAGCGCATCCGGGTCGCCCGCACCACAGCTTCAATGGTGGACGTCCTGGGGGTTTCACCTCTCATCGGCCGCTGGTACACCGAGGCCGAGGATCAGCCGGGCGGACCAAGTCTCGCCTTGCTTTCCTTCGATTTGTGGACCCGGGTGTTCGATCGTGATCCCGGCATCGTCGGGAGGAAGGCCCTGATCGACGGCCTCCCCTTTGAGATCACGGGTGTCATGCCCGCCTCTTTCACACTGCAACGCGGGGACGTGTACGTGCCCCTGCAGGAGGCGGTCGATCCGGCCAAGCGCGGCAATCATTTCATCCCGATTTACGCGCGTCTCAAGCCGGGCGTATCGATCGAGGAGGCCGCGCGCGACATGCGCGCTCTTGGCGAGGGCCTGGCCAAAGAGTTCGGCCACAACCACGGGATCGACGTGCAGTCCTTGCACGAATCGATGATTGGAACCGTGCGGCCGCAGTTGCGGATCCTCGCCGTCGCGGCCTTCCTGCTGATGGCGAGCGCCTGCGCCAACGCGGGCAGTCTGTTGCTGGCTTCGGGTCTTGGACGTCTTCGCGAACTGTCGATCCGGGTGGCGCTTGGCGCCACGCGTGCTGCGATTGCCGCGTTGCTCGTCGTCGAGGGTGTCGCCCTGGCGATGGTGGCGGGGGCGCTCGGTGTGGCCTTTTCATGGGTGGTGACGACGCGTTTTCTCGAACTCGCCGCGAACCAGCTGCCGCGCTCGGCGTCGGTGAGCATGGACGGGCAGGTTCTCGCGTTCTCCCTCCTGCTGACCCTGCTCGTGGGTGTGTTGTGCAGCGCGTGGCCTGCCTGGACCCTCGGCCGCCGCGATCTCGCTAGCGTCATTCGCGACGGTGATACCCGCAGCGGATCGCGGGCGGGGAAGCTCGTGGGCGGCGGTCTTGTCGTGGTGGAGGTGGCCCTGGCCTTCGCGCTCATTCTGGTGTCCGCCCTGCTCATGAAGGACCTGAGCCGGTTGAGGAGCCGCGACGCCGGCTTCAACGCCGAGAGGATCATCACCTTTGACGTGCAGCCCGCGGGGCCCGCCTATCCAACGGAGAAGGAGAAGACGGACTTCTATCTTGAACTCGAGCGCCGGCTCGGACGCATGGGCGGGACGGAAAGCGTGGGCCTCACGAGCCATCTGCCCATGGTGGACTGGGGCTGGAACAGCGAGTTCAACCTCGATCGCGCCTCACCCTGGCCGCCCGAGAAGGCCCCGCTCGTCGACTTCCGCTGGATCCAGGGCGACTTCCTCCAGATGCTCGGCGTGCCCCTGCTGCGTGGGAGGTTCCTCAATGAAACCGATGGCGAGGGGGCGCTCACGGTTGTGATCAACAAGGCGATGGCCGAACGATTCTGGCCGGGCGAGGATCCGATCGGACGGCGTTTCGGCAACGGCACCGACAAGGCGACCTGGTTCGAGGTGGTGGGTGTTGTGGGCGACATTCGTTCGGCGGGCCTCGTCCGCACACCCCTTCTGGAGTTCTACCGGACGATTCACCAGTCGCGGGGGAAGGCGATGACCGTCCTGCTCAAGTCGAGGGCTGAAGATCCCGCGGCCTTGATGCCCCAGGTTCGATCCGCGGTGGCGTCGATCGACCCCGCGGTGCCCATCACCAGCGTGCGCCTGCTCGAAGACGCGGTGAGCTCGTCGATCGGCCAGCAGCGCTTGATCGGCGCGCTCACGTCCTTCTTCGGACTCCTCGCCGCCCTCCTCGCCTCGCTCGGGGTTTTCAGCGTGATGTCGTACTCGGTGAGGACTCAGCTGCGCGAGTTCGCGGTGCGGTTGGCGCTTGGCGCGGCGCGGTCCGACGTGCTTCGGCTCGTCACCTCGCGCGCGGCCGCTCTACTGGCCGCCGGCATCGCGGTCGGTGTGCTTGGTTCCTTGAGCCTGATCGGCCTGCTTCGCGGCGTGCTCCACGATGTCTCGCCTCTCGATCCACTGGTCTTCGGCGCCTGCATCGTGGTCGTGATGATTGCGGGCATCGCCGCGACCCTCGTCCCCGCACGAGCCGCGGCCTCGGCCCAGCCGCTGCTCCTGCTGCGGTCTTCCGACGACTGATCTCGCGTCGAATCAGAGCGGCTGCCGTTCTCCCTCACGTGCGACTCGCATGCCGGCCTTTTCGATCGACGCCCGCGCTTTCGAACCCCGCGTCGCCGCCGGGTTGGTGTGATTCAGGTGCATGAAGACGATCTTCGATCGCTGTTTCGCGTCGAGCGAGGCGAAGCGCGCGAGTGATTCGGAGATGAAGGGATGCGGCACCTCGGACATGGCGCGACCGGGCAATTCGTCTCCGTCGTGGAATGTGCCATCGACATACGCCACATCGACCGTCGCTATGACGTCCTCGATGCGGCGATCCCACTTCTCCCATTTGTCGATGTCCGGCAGCCAGAGAACCGAACGCGAAGGTCCGCGGACGATGAAGCCGAACGTGTCGCTGTACTCGTCACGATGGGGGACAGCGATCGCGGTGATTGAGATGCGCGAGTTGAGCGGCGTCGCGGAATCCGGCTTGATGCGTTCCACCCGGATGTTGTTCAGCCGAACGAGCAACTCCCACGGACCGTTCTTCTCGAGGAACCCGGCCATGCGGTCGGAGGCGAGGACCCGCTGCCCGGTCGCGCCGTAGATCTCGCGGCCCAGATGCAGCAGACCCGCGTAGTGCCCGACGTGGGCATGGGTCAACGAGATCGCGTCGAACAGCGGCAGACGCGCTGCGGTCTTCGGACGGGGAGCGATCCGATCCGCGACCTCCGTCTGCGCGGGCAGATCCGGTGTTGCGTCGATGAGGAACCGTTCGCCCGTCGCAGGGTCGACGATCAGGAGGGAAGCTACCAGCCGCCGCCTCGTCGGATCGCGCCTCGCGGCTTCGTCCTCCGGCGCCGTCCCGCCGATCTGGGGCAGTCCGCCGTCCTGAGCGGTGCCGAGCACGACCGCGAACGGTTCCTCGCTGCGGGATTCGGTCTGTGCTTCCAGGGAGAACGCCGCTCCGAGCAGCAGCGCAGCCACAACCGCGTCTGCACGGTTGTGGCCGGGCTGGCTCACATCAGAACTCGACGAGGTGTCGGATCGCGTCCTTGATGTTCGCGATCTGCGGGAGCGTCGCGTTCTCGAGGGTCGGGTGATAGCCGACGAAACAATCGAGAGCGCCGAGACGTTTCACGGGCGCATCGAGATACGAGAACAATTCGTCCGCGATCTTTGCCGCGATCTCAGCCCCGTAGCCGAACGAGATCTGATCCTCATGCGCCACGAGCACGCGGCCGGTCTTCTTGACGCTCGCGCGGATCGAGTCCATGTCGTAGGGATTGAGCGTGCGCAGGTCGAGGATCTCGACCGACACGCCCTCTTCCTCGAGATCGCGGGCGGCGGCGATCGACCGCTGCACCAGGGCGCCGAAGGTCACGATGGTCGCGTGCTCGCCTTCGCGGACCACCCGGGCCTTGCCGAACGGGACCATGTGATTCGGGCCCGGATAGGAGCCCTTGTTGTAGGTCTGCCGGTAGAGGTGTTTGTGCTCGAGAAAGATCACCGGATCGTCGCTGCGGATCGCGGTGCGCAGCAGTCCGTTCGCGTCTTCGGCGTTGCTCGGGATCACCACGCGAAGGCCGGGGATGTGGGTGAAGAGCACCTCGCCGCACTGGGAGTGGTAAACCGCGCCGCCCTGCAGGTACCCGCCGTAGGTGACCCGGATGACCACCGGGCACTTGAACTGGCCCGACGAACGCCAGCGCATGAGTGCCAGTTCGTTGCGAATCTGATGGTAGGCGGGCCAGATGTAGTCGAAGAACTGGATCTCCACCACGGGCTTGAGGCCGCGGGTGGCCATGCCGATGGCGCGGCCGACGATGTTCGCTTCGGCGAGAGGAGAGTTGAAAACCCGGTCGGATCCGTACTTGCGCTGAAGGTTGTGGGTGACCTTGAAGACGCCGCCCTTGCCCTTCACCTTGTCGAGGTTGTCTTCGCGTGAGCAATCCGCCACGTCCTCGCCGAAGACCACGATTTTCGGATCGCGCGCCATCTCGTCGACGTAGGCCGCGTTGAGCAGATCGACCATCGTCTTGTTCGGGTTCGGGGCGGCGCCGTATTCGGGGGCCACGTCGAACTCGCGCGACGTGGGGTCGATCGACGAGTAGACCCACCACATCGCACTTTCCGCCTGGGGGGTGGGTGCGGCGAGAGCGCGGTCTGTAGCCTCTTCGATCTCGCGGTCGACTTCCGCGCGGACGGCCGTGAGTTCGGCCGCGGTGAGAAGGTCCGCGGCCATGGCGCGGGCCGGGAAGGAAACGAGCGGATCGCGCGCGGCCTCGGCGTCGCGTTCGGACGAAGGCCGATACAGGGCCTCGTCGTCGGAGAGCGAATGCGAATAAGGACGGATCACCTTCGCGTGGACGAGCGCCGGGCCTTTGCGCATGCGGCAGTAGCGGACCGCCTCGCCCATGGTCTGGAGGCTCGCGATCGGATCGCAACCATCGACTTCGAGGACGAGCAGATCAGGGAACGAACGCACCAGCTTGCTGATGCTGCCCCCCGCGGTCTGAACTTCGATGGGCACGGAGATCGCGTAGCCGTTGTCTTCGACGAGGTACACGACCGGCAGCTTGAGGTTGCACGCGGTGTTGAGGCTTTCCCAGAACTCGCCTTCGGACGTTGTGCCGTCACCCGTGCTCACGAAAACGACTTCGTCTTTCTTGAAGGTGGGGGCGGCTCCGGTCTTCTCCATGAAGATCCCGGCTTCGGCGCAACCAACGGCCTGGAGGAACTGCGTGCCCACGGGCGAAGACTGGCTCACCACGTTCAGGCCCTTGTGGCCCCAGTGCGACGGCATCTGGCGTCCGCCCGAGTTGGGATCGTCCTTTGCGCCGACCGATCCCATCAGCATCTCGGTGGGGGTCATGCCGAGGGTCAACATCAAAGCGCGATCGCGGTAGTAGGGGTAGAACCAGTCGTAGCCTGGACGCAAGGCCATGCCCGCGGCCACCAGGATCGCTTCGTGACCGGCGCCGCTGATCTGGAAATAGATCTTGTTCTGACGCTTGAGTGCGATCTCCTTGTCGTCGATCCGCCGCGACATGTACATGATCCGGTAGATCTCGCGGACCACGGTGGGGTCGAGGTTGATCGAACTCTGGTTGAAGTTGACGGGCGTAACGCTTGGAAGCAGCGGCGCCTCCACGACGATGGGGCCGGATTCGTTCAAGGGAGCCTCAAGGGAAAGGGGTGCTGGAGCCGGGGCCGGAGCCGCGGTGGACGGAGCCTCGGCCAGATCGCTGAGATCGGGAGGCGGAGGGAGGCGCGCGACGAGCGCCGAAAACGGACCGGTGGGCCGCGCGTCAGCATCGGGAGCGGGCGAGGCGGCGGCCGGGGGAGCTTCCTGCTGTGCGATGAGGGCGGCGAGCAAAGGCCGTGTGGTTTCGGAGGTCGTGAAGTCGGCCGGCGGGCCCGGCCGCATGAAGAGACTTCGGTCGATCTCGCCGGTGTTCACACCCGTGACTTCCCGTTCGCTCTCGACCGGAGCCGGCTGTCTCAGGAAATCCGGCCGATCTATCTCGCCGGTGCGCGTGGGGTCGTCGAGGAGCGGCCGTCCGCTCGAAGGCAGAATGGTCGAGACGGGCCCCTGAAGAGAGAAGGGGGGCGGCGCGGTTTCGATCCCGGCCAGGCTTCTCGAGGTGGCGCTTCCTGAATCGTTCATGACGTCCATGGGCAGGGGCGGCAGTGGAGCCCTGGGCAATTCCGGAACCGGCCCGAGTTCATCTTCGTCCACGCGCAGCGCGGCATCGCGCAACATCGCTCCGAATCCCGTGCTTTCGGGCGGGGCGGCAGGCGGCCGGGGGCGCGGGATCTCTTCGACGAGCAGCGGCGCGATTTCGACCGTGTCATGAGGAATCTTCGCGACAACGGGACGCGCGGAGACGGGTGGCGCGGCGACCTGGGCCAGATCGTCGAGAAGTTCTCTCGGCAGTCCTGCCGGAATCTCA
>CAZBTT010000050.1:12079-16186 GCA_964494295.1 uncultured Acidobacteriota bacterium | reverse complement strand
GGGCCCATCGTCCTTGTTGTATCACCTTCACATGCCCCCCGCGGTTCAGGCGAGTGGGCTGATCGGACCGGTGAAGCTCGAGGCCGAGCCGAACCGGGATCTGCGCAACCGCCACTTCAACACCTCGAAAGTGGCCTGCGGTCCGAGCCTCACCCTCGACCGCGCGCCCCTTCTCTTCAACTCCGACGTGACGTTATCGCTCGCGAAACCCACCGCCACCGACTCGGCTTTCTCCCGCAACGGCCAGGCCGACGAGATGATCTACGTCGCCGAGGGCGAGGGAATGGTCGAGAGCGCCTTTGGTGAGATCGCGTACCGCCAGGGCGACTACGTCGTGGTCCCGCGCGGCATCGTGCATCGTTACGCTTTGGGTACGGGGCCGCATCGCTATCTGGTGTTTGAAAGCCCCGACTATGTGCGCGCGCCCCGGCGCTATCGCGGCGAGCACGGACAGTTGTTGGAGGGCGCCCCCTATTCAGAGCGCGATTTCCGCGTGCCGGAGAATCTGCGACCGCGGGACGAGAAGGGGAACTTCGACATCATCGTCAAGGCCCACGACGCGCTCACCCGGATCAGCCTCGACCACCATCCTTTCGACGTGGTCGGCTGGGATGGCTCGTACTACCCCTTCGCCTTCTCGATCCACGACTTCGAACCCAAGGTCGGCCGCACGCACCTGCCCCCGCCCGTGCATCAGACCTTCGAGGCGAACGGCTTCGTCATCTGCTCGTTCTGCCCGCGGCCATACGACTTCGACAAGGACGCGGTGCCGGCGCCCTACGCCCATACCAACGCGATGTCCGACGAAGTGATCTTCTACGCGAGCGCTGAGTTCATGAGCCGCAAGGGAGTGTCATTCGGTTCGATCACGCTGCATCCGGACGGACTGCCTCACGGCCCGCAGCCCGGCCGCACCGAAGCCTCGATCGGCGCAAAGTGGACGGACGAACTCGCGGTGATGCTCGATACCTTCAAGCCCCTTAACGTCGCGAAGGGCCTCCTCGAAGCCGAAGACCCCACCTACTGGAAGTCCTGGGTCTAAGCGCGAAGTTCACGACATCACATCCGGAAGACGCCGAAGCGGGTCTCCGGGATCGGCGCGTTCAACGCCGCCGAGATGCCTAGTCCCAGAACCATTCTCGTGTCGCGCGGCCGGATCACGCCGTCGTCCCAAAGCCGCGCGGTGGAGAAGTAGGGGCTGCCTTCCTCTTCGTACTTGGCGAGGGTGGGGGCCTTGATCGCGTCGATTTCCTCGGCGGTCATGGTCTGACCCGCGCGCGCGGACTGATCGACCTTGACCTGGGCGAGCACCGAAGCAGCCTGCTCGCCGCCCATCACGGAGATGCGCGCGTTCGGCCACATCCAGAGCTGGCGGGGGGAGTACGCCCGGCCGCACATGCCGTAGTTGCCGGCGCCGAAGCTGCCCCCGATCACCACCGTAAACTTCGGCACCGCCGCGTTCGCGACCGCATGGACCATCTTGGCCCCGTCCTTCGCGATCCCGCGTTGTTCGTACTCTTTTCCGACCATGAAGCCGGTGATGTTCTGCAGGAACACGAGCGGGACCTTCCGGGCGCACGCGAGTTCGATGAAGTGCGTCGCCTTGAGGGCGCTTTCGGAGAAGAGGACGCCATTGTTCGCGAGGATCGCGACGGGGAACCCCATGATCCGCGCGAAACCGGTGACGAGCGTCGTTCCGTAGAGAGCCTTGAATTCGTCGAAGCGGCTGCCGTCGACGATGCGCGCGATCACTTCGCGGACGTCGTAGGACTTCCGTGAGTTGGTCGGGATCACGCCGCCAAGCTCCGCGGGATCGAAGGCGGGTTCTTCAGACGCCGTTACGTCCCACGGCGTCTCCTTGCGCGACGTGAGCGTCGCGACGATGTCACGGGCCTTCGAGAGCGCCTCGTGTTCGTTGAGCGCGTAGTGGTCGGCGACGCCGGAAATGCGCGCATGAACATCGGCGCCTCCGAGGTCTTCCGCCGAGACCTCCTCGCCCGTGGCCGCTTTCACGAGAGGCGGACCGGCCAGGAAGATGGTGCCCTGGCCCTTCACGATGATGGTCTCATCGCTCATCGCGGGCACGTACGCGCCGCCGGCCGTGCACGAGCCGAGGACGACCGCCACCTGGGGAATACCGAGCGCGCTCATGCGGGCCTGGTTGAAGAAGATGCGGCCGAAGTGATCCCGATCCGGAAAGACCTCGGACTGAAGGGGCAGGAACGCGCCCCCCGAGTCGACGAGGTAGACGCAGGGGAGAGAGTTCTGCTGGGCGATCTCCTGGGCCCGCAAATGCTTCTTCACGGTGAGCGGGAAGTACGTACCGCCTTTCACCGACGCGTCGTTCGCGACGATCATGACTTCGCGCCCGGAAACACGTCCGATGCCGGTCACGATCCCCGCGCACGGCGCTCCGCCGTCGTAGAGGCCCTGAGCCGCGAGCGCACCGGTTTCGAGGAAAGGCGAACCCTCGTCGAGCAGCAGGTCTATGCGCTCGCGCACCGGGAGCTTGCCTTGTTCCCGCTGCCGTTTCTGCGCGCCTTCTCCGCCACCCGCTCTCGCGGCCGAAAGGACCTTCGAAAGTTCCGCTTCCAACTCGTCCATCCGCGCGAGATTTGCCGCGAAGTCGGGCGAGGCTCTGTCGATTCGTGACTGAAGAAGACTCATACCCTGCGGAGTATGCCAGCCCTCGCTCTTGGATCGTCGGGGCCCGGCCACGACGCTTTGACCCAAGGGTCACACCACGGCTAGCCTGAAGCGGTGAGAGTCTCCAGGGGCCGGGGCAAGCGAGTCACCGGCCGTCCCGCGTCGGACCAGCCCGAATGGGCGTCGTGGCCCGACGAGGGCCTGCTCGAGATGCGGATGTGCGACCTTGGACTGCGCATCGAAGGCACGGCTCTCGAGGAGCGAGTGGAAGCGCTCTATTCGAATCTCGAGGAGAGCGGCCTCAAGTTCCGTCCGCATTTCTGGCTCTCTGACGAGTGGTTCTGCCCTGACGGCGTGCCGGGCTTCGCCATTCCCTTCTATCTGGCCCATCCCCGGCTGATGAGGCTCGAGCGCTCCCAGATGCTCGACGTCGAAGGCGGCACGCCCGAGTGGTGTCTGCAGATACTCCGCCACGAGACCGGGCACGCGATCGAGAACGCATACAAGCTCCGCCGCCGCCCGCAAAGGATCCAGCTCTTCGGCGACACGAACGTGCCCTATCCGGATCATTACATTCCGCGCCCCCACAGTCGCCGTTTCGTGGTTCACCTCGATGCCTGGTACGCCCAGGCCCATCCGGATGAAGACTTCGCCGAGACCTTCGCGGTATGGCTCGACCCTTTGAGCAACTGGCAAAAGGCCTACAAGGGCTGGCCGGCGCTGCGGAAAATCGCGTATGTCGACGAGGTCATGCGGGAAGTGAAGAGGAAGCAGCCATCGGTACGCACCCGGCGCACGGTAGTGCCCATTGGCTCGCTTCGGACCACACTGCGCCAGCACTACGATGCGCGTCGAGCGCACTACGAGATTGAGCGCCCCTCGTCTCACGACGCTGGCCTGAAGAGGCTTTTCGGTTCCGCACCTCGCGTCGGCGTGCGCAGTGTGCCCGCGGAAGATGTGATCCACGAGATGGGCGAGCAGGCGCGGCGCACCGTCGCTCGCTGGACCGGCGCCTACCAGTATGTGATCGAGACGGTGGTCGAGGCCATGGCCGCCCGCTGTCGCCACCTCGGCCTCCGCTCCACCCTGCCCCGGGCCCGCGCGCGCCTCGAGTTCACTGCCCTCCTGGCCGTGGCCACCATGAAGCACGTCCACAGTGGCCGGCACCGGATGGCCTTATGAAGGTGAAGGCTCCGCTGCGCGTGCTCGTCCTCGTGCAGGAGGGACTGATCCCTCCCGACCAGGCGACCCCCGAGGAGGTTCACGAAGCGCCGTGGAAGATGGAGTACGGAATCATCAAGACGCTGCGCGGCCTCGGCCACACCGTGATCCCGCTCCCCGTCTCCAGCAAGCCCGGGGTGATCCGCGCCGCCATGGACGAGGAGCAACCGCCAATCGCCTTCAAATGCCTCGGCGGTTTCGACGAGGTTTCGCCCTGGGCCGGCAACGGCGGTGCCCACC
>CAZBTT010000050.1:0-12069 GCA_964494295.1 uncultured Acidobacteriota bacterium | reverse complement strand
GTCGAGCGGGCCGAATCGGAAGCCCATGTCAGTGAGGTGATCCGCACCGCCATGGACGAGGAGAAGCCGCAAATCGCCTTCAACTGCCTCGAGGGTTTCGACGAGGTGTCGACCTGGGACGCGAACGTTGTGGCCTACCTCGAGATGCTGAAGCTTCCCTACACCGGCTGCAATTCCCGCGGACTGCTGCTCGGTCGCGACAAATCCCTGGCCAAGAAACTGCTCTCGTACCATCGCATCCCCGTCCCGCGTTTCCTGATCGTCCCCCTCGGCCGCAAGGTGAAGCGCCCGAAGCAGCTCGCGTTCCCGCTCTTCGTGAAGTCGCTGACCATGGACTCGTCGATCGGGATCTCGCAGGCCTCCGTGGTCGAGACCGACGCCAAGCTCCAGGAGCGGGTGGCCTTCATCCACGAGTCGATCGGGACCGACGCGCTCGTGGAGCAGTACATCGAAGGACGCGAACTGTACGTAGGGGTCCTTGGCAATCAGAGGCTTCAGGCGCTCCCGGTGTGGGAGCTGTCGTTCGCGCGGATGCCCGAGGAAAGCCAGAAGATCGCGACGGAGCGGCTCAAATGGAGCCTCGCCTACCGGAAGAAGCACGGCATCGACACCGGGGCCGCCGAGCTCGAGCCTGCGGCGGCGCGCGCGATTCAGGACCTGTGCAAACGCACCTTCAGGATTCTGATGATGTCCGGTTTCGCACGCGTCGACCTGCGGCTCACCCCGGAAGGCCGCGCTTACGTGCTCGAGGCGAACCCGAATCCGCAACTGGCCCCGGACGAAGACTTCGCGAGTTCGGCGGTGGCGGCCGGGATCAAGTACCCGGAACTGATCCAGAGGCTCCTGACCCTCGGCCTCCGCTGGGAGACGACGAGGAACTGACGGAGCGCTCAGACTTTCGAGAACTCGGGAGGGAACTGAACCACGCCGCTGATGCCCGCGGCTCCCCCGGGGACGAGAACGCAGGCCATGAACGCCTCGTCGGGGGCGGCGAAGGGAGGGGAGATGCCCAGCGTGCTCGCGGGAGCGAAGCCGAAACGCGGGTAGTAATCCACATGGCCGAGGACGATGACCAGGCGGTGCCCCAGTTCCGCGGCGCGGCGCAGGCCGGTCCGCACGAGAAGGCTGCCGATGCCGCGTCTCTGCTGGCCGGGAACCACCGCCATCGGCGCGAGTGAGAGAGCTGGATGTTCGGCTCCTTCTCCTTTGATCCTGATTCGGGTCAGCAGAATGTGTCCGACGATCGTAGCGCCGTCTACCGCGACCAGGCTCAAGGCGGGAATGAAGTGGGGGGACACGCGGAGGGCCTCCACGATCCTCGCCTCCACCGGCCGACCGAAGGCCAGCTCGTGAACGCGCGATATGGCGACCTTGTCCTTGGGCGACTCTGCACGGACGACCAGTCCGGGGTTTCTAGGTATCGAACCGGTGCGAAGCATGGCGCGTCGAGATTTCACTCTCCGCAAGCGGGGCGAGTCAAGTTCAGGACTTCACCGCAATCCGTGAGCGACGGATAAGCTCCCCCTATGTCAGCGCAGAACCAGCACAAGCTCGTCATTCTCGGATCCGGCCCGGCCGGGCTCACCGCCGCGATCTACGCGGCCCGTGCGGAGCTCAAGCCTCTGGTGATCGAAGGGGGAGGCAACGACGACCCCACCGACGTCGCAGGCGGCCAGCTCATGCTCACCACCGAGGTCGACAACTATCCCGGTTTCCCGAAGGGCATTCTCGGCCCCGAGCTGATGGAGGGCATGCGGAAGCAGGCCGAGCGTTTCGGCACGCAATTCGTGACCGGATCGGTCAGTGCGGCCGCTCTGGGCTCGCGCCCGTTCGTCCTCAAGACCAGCGTGGGCGACATCAGCACGGACGCTTTGATCATCGCCACGGGCGCGCGCGCGAAGTGGCTGGGGATCGACGAGGAAGTCGAGTTCCGAACGAAGATCGGCGGCGTCTCCGCCTGCGCTACGTGCGACGGCTTCTTCTACAAGAACAAGCATGTCCTCGTGGTCGGCGGCGGGGATACCGCGATGGAAGAGGCGACGTTCCTCACCAAGTTCGCCTCGAAGGTCACGATCGTCCACCGTCGCGACAAGCTGCGCGCTTCGAAGATCATGCAGGACAAGGCCCAGAAGAATCCGAAGATCGAGTGGATGCTGGACTCGGCGATCGAGAAGTATCTTGGCAAGGCCGAAGGCAAGCTCCGGGGCGCCCTCGTGCGGAACCTCAAGACCGGAGAGGCGAAGGAAGTGGAATGCGGCGGCGTGTTCATGGGCATCGGACACGAGCCCAACACCGCGGTCTTCGCCGGTCAGCTCGAGACGGATCCGAGCGGCTATCTCATCACGAAGGCGGGCAGCACCGCCACGAGCATTCCCGGCGTCTTCGCCGCGGGCGACGTGGCCGACCATCAGTACCGCCAGGCGGTGACCGCCGCGGGGACCGGCTGCATGGCCGCGATCGACGCTGAACGCTATTTGAGCCATTGAGAACGGGGGCCGATGGGGACCAATTAGGCTCGGTCATCCATGCGGATTCTCTTTCTCGCGCCGCAGCCTTTCTTTGAGGTGCGGGGGACGCCCCTGGCGGTGGCGGCGCTCACGCGAACTCTGGGCGAACTGGGACACCAGGTCGATCTTCTGACCTTTCCGCAGGGCGAGCCGTGGAGCGCGCCCGGGGTGTGCCACGTGCGGTCTCCGCGACTCGTGAGTGGCCGGATCCGTCCTGGCTTTTCGCTGGGAAAGGCTCTGCAGGATGTGCCCTTCGCATGGCTGGCGCGTCGCCTCGCCCGCTCGCGGGCGTACGACGTCGTGCACGCGGTCGAAGAGTCGGCGATGCTGGTCGCCCCGTTCCTGCCCAAAGGCGTCAAGTTCGTCGTGGACATGGATTCCGACCTCGGTGAGCAGCTCGGGCACTCGAAGTCCTTCCTCGCGCGCTCTCTGGGGCCGATGGCCCAAAAGCTTCACGTCTCCGCTCTACAGCGGGCCGACCTCGCGATCGTGATCAATGCGCGTCTCGAAGAAGCCGCTCGCCGGGCCCGTCCCGGACTTCAGGTACACCGGCTCGAAGACCCGCCTCTCGTCGCTCCGCCCGAGGACGCGGATCGCGCGGCCGCCGCCCTGCTGCGGACCGAGCTTGGGATCGGCGATGCGCCGGTGGCCCTCTACACCGGAAACTTCGAGGCCTACCAGGGAGTCGAACTCATGGCCCGGGCGGCCGCACTCTCGGAGCGAGCGGCGTTCGTTTTCGTGGGCGGCGAGGCCGGGGACGTTGCATCCCTCAAATCACGACTCGGTCCTGCGTCGCTTTCACGCTGCCACTTCGTGGGCAAACAAACGCCCGACACCCTGCCGCGGTGGATGGCGCTCGCCGATCTTCTCGTCTCGCCGCGGACGCTCGGGGGCAATACCCCTTTCAAGATCTACACGTATCTTGCTTCCGGGAAACCGATTGTGGCCACGCGGCTCGACACCCACACGCAGGTCTTGTCCGACGAAACCGCTTTCCTGGCCGAGCCCACCGCGATCGATCTCGCCGCCGCGATCGACCGGGCGCTTGAGGATCCCGCTGACCGCGCGCGCCGCGCCGCCAAGGGAAGCGCTCTGCTCGAACGCGAGTACTCGGTTGCGAGATACCGTGAGAAGGTCGCGGCCGCCTACGCGAGCATCGGCGGCTAGCGTCTCCAGCGGGCGATCACGCCCTTCGGTCCCACGGCGAAGCCGCCGCCTCCCGCGAAACCCGCGGTGTTGTAAGGAGTCGTATCGACCGCTGCCCACGACTTCCCGCCGTCGCTGCTGATCCCGGTTCCGGCGATGCCCACCGCAACGATCCCCGCCTCCTTGCCCGGCCCGCGCACCACGCTTGAAAGGAAACCTGTCGGGCTTGCGTGGACCGGACTCCAGGTGGCGCCGGCGTCGACGCTGCGTGCGGCGTTGGTCCCGGCGAGCGCGCGTTCACGATAGTCCCCGCCGACCGTGAGCAGCGTTGTTTCATCGACCCACATCGCCGAGAAGAGTCCCTTCGACGGCGCGCCCGTGGGCACGGGGGACGTGGAAGCCCTGAAGCTTTTTCCGTCGTCGGTCGAAACAAAAACGCGCGCCTCCGCCGCTCCGCCGGTTACGAAGGCGAGACGCTTTGCGGGTCCGCTCACCAGGCAGGAACCGCTGGCCGCGAAAGCGCCCTCATTCTCAAGGGCCGCCGGCATCCCTGCGTCCGCCACGCTCGACCACGATTCGCCGCCGTCGGCTGTGGTGAAAAGCTGAAACCGTCCGCGCACCGGATCGCCAAACACCGCACCGGTCCGTCGATCTGAAAATGCGATCGCATCCCAGAAACCGGTTGGCTCGGTGTTCGCGAACACCTTGCGCCACGTGGCTCCGCCATCGATTGTCTTGTAGACGCCCGACGCCTCACCCGGGCCGATGCTCAAGGCGATGGCCGTCTTTTCATCCCAGGCCTCGATGTCCCGGAAGTCAAGGGCCTCCGCGCCCGGAACGGGCACAACCTGCCACGTCTCGCCGTCGATCGTGCGGATCACCGTGCCCTTGGCCCCGCTCGCCCACGCGACACGGTCGCTGACCACGGCAAGGCCGCGCAGTTCCACCGCGACCGGACTCGAGAGGGGCTGCCAGGGCGATGCGGTTTGCGGCGGCTGGGCGACCGCTGAGGCCGCGAACAAAGTGGACATCAAAACGACCATGGGTTTCGGCACGGTCTTTCCCTCACTTGCTCTGTGGCGTGAAGCCGAAAGGAACCAGCGTTTCGGCCGCGATGCGCGCGCCCTCGGCGCCGAACCAGGAACGGAAGGCGCCCGGCACTTCCGCAGCGATGGCGTAGGCGGGCTCGAGCGTTTCGAAGCGAAGCGTGAAGACGGCGACGGCCTGTCCGCGCGGCTGAAGGCCGATCAGACGGACGCGTACGCGCTTCGCCGCCAGGAGCGCGGCTGCCTCACGGCACGCGCCTCCGAATTCAGCGGAACTCATCCACGTCGCGGCGCTGCGCAGCAACTCGTGTTCGACCGCGAGCAGGGGGACCTCGAACATCCTCGTCCCATCCGGCAGCGCGGAAATGTGCGTGCGATTCTTGGCCCGCAGGCTCGACCCGAAGATCGCTTCCCAGAACGAGGCCTTGGCGCTGCCCTCGCGATAGAGATGATCGGCGGCAGCACCCGCGACCGAGAAGAGGGGCTCGGGCTGGGTCTGTGGCATCTCGGTCATCCGCGTTCCTTGCGGACGATCATCAAGCCGTCGCGGATGGGGAGGAGAACGTTGCTGACCCGCGAATCCGCCTTCACCATCCAGTTGAAGGCGTGAAGCGCCTTCGTGTGCTCGTCCTGATCCTTGTCCTTCTGGAGAACTTTCCCGCTCCACAAGACGTTGTCCGCGATGATGAACCCGCCGGGGCGCACGCGATCGAACACGAGCCGGTAGTAGTTCGTGTAGTTGGGCTTGTCGGCGTCGATGAAGACGAGGTCGAAGGTCCCGGGAAGCGCCGGGATGATCTCGGCCGCCTTGCCGAGGTGAAACTCGATCCGATCGGCATAAGGCGATTTCGCCGCGAAGGACTTCGCGACCCGGTTCGTGGCCTCGTCGATATCGAGTGTGATGACCCTTCCGCCCTCGGCGAGGCCTTCGGCGAAACAAAGCGCGGAATAACCGAGATATGTGCCGATCTCCAGGACCACCTTGGGCTGGATCATCTTCGAGACCATCGAAAGCACCCGGCCCTGGAAGAAACCCGACAGCATCGAATGATTCGCGTAGTTGCCGTAGCACTCGCGCGCGAGGCTTTGAAGCACGTCCCCCTCGGGCGACGTGAACTCCTCGGCGTATTCGATCCAGGAATCGTCCATAGGCGGGGAATTCTAGGCTCCGCGCCGCGGAACCGCTCCCTGCGGTTGCCGAGGTCGGGCCAGGCTCCTTCCGCTCTGCGATTGGATGCTCGGGGAGTCGCGGGCGTTCGTGTTCTCGCTCAACGCGGCGGCTTGGGAATCGAGTAGCCTCCGCGGCTCCGTCATGGACCTCACGCCCCTCAGGCGATATCGCGACTATCGTCTGCTCTACATTGCGCAGAGCGTGTCCTTCCTCGGCACGATGATGACGTATGTCGCTCTCCCGTACCAGATGTTTCAGCTCACCCACTCATCACTTCACGTGGGTCTTTTAGGCGTCGCCGAACTCATTCCCCTCCTTCTGACCGCCTTCATCGGCGGAGCCCTTGCCGACTCGGTGGATCGGAGGCGGATGGTCATCGTCACCGACGTCCTCCTGGCCGGCGGCAGTCTGGCCCTCGGCCTGCTGGCCTGGCAGGGGGCTCCGCCGGTCTGGTCCCTCTACCTCCTCGCGGGCTTCATGTCGGGAATGAGCGGACTGCAAAGGCCCTCGATCGACGCCCTTCTGCCGAGGCTCCTTCCGCGGGATCAACTCATGGCGGCCGCAGCCCTCAATTCGTTCCGGGGCAGCTTCATCATGATCGTGGGCCCCGCCGTCGCCGGCCTTCTGATCGCGAGCATGGGACTCGCCTTTACCTACGCCATCGACGTGGTGAGTTACGCGGGCGCGCTCGTCTGCATCGTCATGATCCGGACCACCGGGGCGCTCGAAAAAGCGGAGCCGCCGACTCTCGAGAGCATTCGCGAGGGATTTCGATACGCGAGGAGCCGGCAGGAACTCATTGGCACTTATGTCGTGGATTTCGTGGCCATGATCTTCGGAATGCCCATGGCCCTGTTCCCAGCGCTTTCGGAGAGGCTGGGCGGCCCCGGCGTACTCGGCATCCTGTACGCCTCGCCGGCGGTGGGGGCCTTCATCGCGAGCGTCACGAGCCGCTGGACGAGGAAGGTCACGCGACACGGCCTCGCGGTGACGATCGCGGCGGCCGTTTGGGGCATAGCCATCATCATCTTCGGCTTCACCGATTCGATCGTCCCGGCTTCGCTCTTCCTGGCCATCGCCGGCGGCGCCGACGCGGTGAGCGGCATATTCCGCTCGACTATGTGGAATCAGACGATTCCTGACAATCTTCGCGGCCGCCTCGCCGGCATCGAGATGGTCAGCTATATGAGCGGACCGATGCTTGGTCATCTCGAGGCCGGTCTGGTGGCTGCGGCCTTCGGAGTGCGGGCCTCCGTGGTTTCGGGCGGCGTCCTTTGCGTCGTTGGCGTGGTCCTTTGCGGAGTGGTCCTGCCGAAGTTCATCGCCTATGACGCCGGGGAATTCCAGCGCCGACAGACCGACCCAGGCGTGGACCTGCCGGCCCCTTCGGCCGTAGAGTAGCGCCCGCCATGAAACGCCCCCTCTTCGCCCCCCTGCTCGGTCTCGCCCTCCTCTTCGCCCTGGCCCTTCCAGCTTTCGCGGTGAAGAAAGGCCAGGCCAAGTACATCGGGGGCACCCTCAACACCATCAAGGAGAAGGCCGAGGGACCGATCGACCTCAGCAACGAGAAACGCCTCACCTTCATCCCCAAGGAATCGGCGATGCTCGAGATCCCGTGGGACCGCGTGTCTCAGCTCGAGTACGGTCAGAACGTCGCCCGCCGCTGGCGGAGCGCCATTCTCCTGAGCCCTTTCGCACTGTTGTCCAAGGCGAAGAAGCACTTCGTGACCATCACCTATCAGGACAAGGATAAGGTCGAGCAGGCGATCGTCCTGGAGTTCGACAAAGACGACATCCGCATGGTTCTGGCGAGCCTCAAGGCAAGGACCCTGCAGACCATCGTGATGCAGGACGAGGAAGCCAAGAAGGACCTCGGCGGAACAATCGACAAGAAGTAGGAGTCGATGAGTGTTTGCCGCCTTCGGGGTGCGGTGGCTAAAGCGCCCGGAAGCGCGGGGAGAGGTACAGGAGCGCGGCGCACAGAACGGACATGCCGATGAGGCTCACGGAGAGGGCCACCGCGGGTCCGAACCAGGTCACTGAGTAGCCGAGCAAAAGCGCGCCGAGCGGCGCTCCGCCGCGGAAGGTCAGGCCGAAAAGCGAGACGATGCGGCCGCGCATTTCTTCGGGCGCCAGTTCCTGCACCAGCCCGTTGAGGGTGGAACTGCCGGACACCTGCACGATTCCGTAGCCGAAGAGCAGAGTGGTGGCGAGCCACTGATTCCCGCAAAGGACCGCAGCCGCGGCGAGCAGCGGTCCGACCACGAAGCAGAGAAGGATGAACCGGCCCCGTCCTTCGAACCGGCCCCGGTGCGCGGTGCCGATGGCTCCCACGATGGCCCCGAGCCCGATCGCCGAGAGCAGCAATGAGTACCCCCCCGCCCCGGTTCCAAGGACCTCGTCCGCGACTACGGGAAGGAACGTGGTGAGCGGGAACACGAAGAAGGACAGCGCCCCGGCGAGCCCCACGATCATCGCGATGTCCGGCGACTGGCGCACGTAAGCGAGGCCCTCCCGCAGACTGCTCGCGACCCCCTGGGCCGGCCGCGCGCCGGCCACGACCGTCGGGATCCGGATCATCATCAGCGCGATCATGATGGCCACGAAGGAAAACGCGTTGATCACGAAACACCAGGCCGCGCCGAGGGCGACGAGGAGCGCCGCCGCGATGGGCGGACCGATCGAACGGGAGAGGTTGAACTGCAGGGAGTTCATGGCCACCGCGCGCGGGATCGCCTCGCGGGGGACGACGCTCGTGAGGAAGGCCTGGTAGGTGGGCGCCGACTGCGACTGGGCGAGGCCGGTGATGAAGCCCACGATCACCACTGCCCAGATCGTGAGGTGGCCGGTGAAATACAGACCCGCCAGGATCAGTGCGAGGGTCATCTGGACGAGCTGCGACGCCATCAGGATCGACTTCTTGTTGAAGCGATCCGCCAGGACGCCGCCGATCAGCATGAAGGTCACGAGCGGCAACTCGCTCGCGAACTGTCTCCAGCCGAGATAGGCGGGGTTCTTGAACTCCGTGTGGATGACCCAGGACAAAGCGACGTCCTGGATCCACGTGCCGATGCTCGAGAGGAACGCTCCGATCCAGATCAGGCGGAAGTTCCTCACCTCGAAGGCGGCGAGGAACGCGGGGAGGCGGCTTGAAGGCGCCTCTCCGCCCGCGGACGTGGGTTCTTCGGAAGTCAGGGCTTGGGGTCTTCCTCAATCCGAGCGGAACGGAGCCCGCAGGGGGAGACTACTTCTTGGCTTTTTTGGCCGAAGCGGCGATGGCCGCCATCTTGCGAGCCTTGAGCACTTCTTCGCGCCGCTTCCGCCGTCGCTTGATTTCCTTGTTCCGTTCAATCATCGAATCTGCCTGTCTCCAAAAGTGTCGCGCCAGCGCGAAACCGGGATTCTACCGTGTCGCACGGGATTGCCGCGATCAGGTCTCGTACACGCACACCACGCGCGAGAACCGGACCTCGTCCCCGCCGCGCAGCGCCCTTTCTCCGGTGACCCTCTCGCCGTTCACCTTCGTGAAGTTCGTGGAGTCGAGATCGACGATGACGTGCCCTGCGTCGCGGTGTTCGATCCGGGCGTGCTGGCGCGACAGGAGAGGGGCGTTGATGAAGATCCCGCACGACGGGTCGCGTCCCACGACGAGGGGAGCTTCGCCGAGTTCGAAGACTGTGTCGTCCGTGGGGGAGTCGGTCTGCTTCCAGATGAGCCGCGCCATGAGCCTTTGCCTTTCGGGTTTAGGGGAGGGGAGGGAGGCTCAGCGCGCGCCGGAGAGCGCAGCGAGCCGCCGCTTCGCGATGTCCTGAACCCGGGGACCGTCGGGCGAGAGGATCGTCGCCCCCGGATCCTGAGAGGCCTGGGTGTATTCGTCGACCGCTTCCTTCGCGTAGCCGAGGTGCTCGAGGGCTACCCCCGCGTAAAACGCCGCGGTTCCCCGGGAGAGGCCGGGTGCGGTGGGAAGCTCGTTCTTCGCTTTGACGAAAGCGTCGTGGGCGCCCGTGTAGTCGTGGAGGGCGAGGAAGATCAGCCCGAGATTGAGGCGGGCGAAGGCGGCGCTGTCCGAGCCCGGATACCCCTCGATGGTCTGGCGCAGGTCCATGCAGATCTTGTTCGCGAGGATCCCGCTTTCAACGATGGAGATCTCCCGCGGCGCATCGTCGAGCTGCAGCTCGACCGTCTTGGGTCCCCCGGACGCGTTGGCGGTGATCGAGATCCGCTTGGTCGGGCCGGAGGCGGCGATCGCGGCGAGCAGTTCCTCGGTCTTCGTAATCGTGCGGCCGCCCGCGGACGTGATGACGTGCCCCTTCACGAAGGCGGCCTTGTCCGCCGGCGATCCCGGCGCCACCCGAAGCACTACGGGGCCTTCGTGCAACAAGGTGTCGAGGGTGACCAGTCCCGACCAGGGTGCGGTCAACGCGGCCTTCTTCTCGAAACCGGCAAAGAAACGCGCATGGGAGGCATCGTCTTCAATCACCACCGAGGCGGAGTCGGGAGTGACGCTCCCTGCCGCGAAGACGTGCACCGCGGCCGACCTCAAGAGCTGCTCCTCTGGAATCCGCGCGACCAGGAAACCCTGAACCTCCAGGGCCGCCGCCAGTTTTTCGAACACGCGCCTCACGAGCGCAGGGTCCGGCTTGCCCGGAGGCAGGAGGTCGACGAGCTTCAGCCGCTCGGCGGCAAGCGCTTTGTCGACCACGGCGCGATCGGCTTTGACGAAGTTCATCGCGCGGATTGTCGAAGACGCGACGCGGGCCAGCCGGGCGTCCATCGAGGCCAGGCTCCGCTCGCCGGACGGGCCGTCGGCCACCACGCCCAGGTACGCAAGAGTCGGCCGGATCTGGGCCGCCAGTTCCACGGTCGCCCGCGACTTGAGGTCGACGTCCTGCACGAAGCGGCCCGCGGCATGACGCACCTCGACCCGCCGCACCCCGGCGCAGACGGATCGGAGTGTCTTGGGGGCGACGCCCTGCGACTCCCCGTCGATGAAGATCTGGCCGCCCGGCGGATCCGAGGTGAGCGAGATGGTGCCGACCGAGGGTTCGAGCTTGATCGGCGGGATGTCGTAGTCCTGCGGTTCCGGGACTTCGAGGCCCAGCTTCAGAGTCTCGTAGCAGGGCCGCTTGAATTCGATGGTGTGCGAGCCTGACGGGAGGTCGGGAATCTCGAGTCGGTTGGAGGACCTCGCCGGGTCGAGGCCGCGCGCCGCGGCGATGGCGGCGAGGGCGGGATCGAGAACACCGCTCGTCGATCCCCGGCTGACTCCGTCGATCAGGACCTCGACATCCGTCGGCTCGGTGATCACATAGCCCGTGGCCGAGGTGCGGACGAGGTCGAACTGAAGGCTGAGCGTCTCGCCCGCGACCACCGTGACGGGTCGGGTCTCCTGCCGGTAGCCGCTGCGCGCGATGTCGAGGCTGTAGTCACCGGCGACAACCTCGAGAGGGAAGAAGTCGGTGATCGAGAGAGTCTTCCCGTTCAATGAAACGTTCGCTCCCTGAGGCGTCGACTGCACGGTCAGGTAGCCGACCATCTGCGCCTTCACGCTCTTGTAGTAGTCGATGACCTTCGGAGAGATCGTGGCCTGGTCGAGATTGTGCGAGGGCCGGAGGGTGATGAGGTTGCGGAAGCTGTCGCCCGCCCGGTCGGTGTTTCCGAGATTGAACTGGACCCGGGCCCGGTACTCGTAAGCGGTCACGAGGAGCGTGGCCCCGGCTTCGGACAGCGAGCCCTGCCGCCTTTCCGCTTCGAGCCGCGTGATGAGCCCATCGAAGCGCACGAGCGACTGGCCCTGCTGGGGACCCTCGAACTCGGAGACTCCCTGATCCAGGGTGGCGCGCAGCGCGGCGAGGTCGGCATCGGACTGCGCCCGCGCGGGGGCGGCGACGAGGCTGAACGCAAGGGCCAGGGCCAGGCCGAGGCGCATCAGCCTTTGACTCACTTGAACCTCACGATCATCTCGGTCCGGTCGTCGTAGACGAGCGCGGCCCCGCTGAGGTCGATGGCGATCGCTCGGCTCTTCTTCACGTCCGAGGCCCCGAACGTAGCCATCAGTTCACCCTTGGGCGAGAACAGGAAGATGCCCTGGTCCTCGTCTGCGACGTACAGGTTCGAGAAGGCGTCGATGGTCACGTCAACCGGCTTTTTCCACTCGAAGCCCGTTCCGCGCGGGCCGAACTTCGAGACGAGTCGTCCG
>CAZBTT010000049.1:0-16376 GCA_964494295.1 uncultured Acidobacteriota bacterium | reverse complement strand
GTGGGCGGCGGAGATCCCAGGGCATGGTTGGTCCTCGCCGATCGTCTGGAAGGACACGGTGATCCTCACCTCCGCGGTCAACACCGGGCAGTTCAAGGCGCCCTCGAAGGGGATCTTCGGCAATGACTACGCTGCCGAACTCAAGGCCGCCGGACACTCGGACGAAGAGATCCTGAAGCGCATCACCGCACGCGACATCGAACTCACCAAGGAAGCCGAGGAAGTGAGTTACCGGGTCTTCGCGCTGGATTCGAAAACGGGCAAGGTGAAGTGGCAGCACGAAGCGTACAAGGGGCTGCCGCCCGGCGGACGCCATCGCAAGAACACGTACGCGTCGGAGACGCCGGCCACGGATGGCGAGCGGATCTACGCCTCGTTCGGCGGCAACGTGGGCCTCTTCTGCTACACCATGGACGGCAAGCAGCTCTGGAAGAAGACCTGGCCGCCCCAGCCCATCTACCTCGACTTCGGCACCGCGTCCTCGCCCGTGGTTCACAACGGCCGCGTGTATCAGATGCACGACAACGAAGGCGAGTCGTTCCTCGTGGCGCTCGACGCGAAGACCGGCGAAGAGGTATTCAAGACGAGCCGCAGCGGCTTCAAGGCGCGTTCCCAGTCCGGCTGGGCCACGCCGTTCATCTGGGAGAACGGCGCGCGCACCGAAGTCATCACCATCGGCAAGGGCCTGGTCATCAGCTACGGCACGGATGGCAAGGAGATCTGGCGACTCGGCGGCATGACCCAGGCGACGCCCAGCCCCATCGCGGGCGAGGGTCTTCTCTTCGTCGGCTCAGGCTCGCAGGGCGAGACGAACCGGCCTCTCTTCGCGGTGAAACCCGGCGCCACCGGCGACCTCACCACCGCGAAAGACGCTCCGCTCAACGAACACGTGAGCTGGTTCCTCCCCCGTTTCTCCGCCTACACCTCTTCGCCGCTTCTCTATCGCGGCCGGGTCTACGCGGTGAACGACAACGGCATCCTCCAGGTGGCGGATGCGAAGACCGGAAAGGAGATCTACAAGTCGCGCGTGGGCACGGGCAGCGCCACGTTCTCGAGTTCGCCGCTCGCAAGCGACGGCAAGGTCTATCTCCTCAGTGAAGACGGCGACATGTACGTCGTCGCCGCAGGCGATGAGTACAAGGAAGTCGCGAAGAACTCCCTGGGCGAAATGAGTCTCGCGACGCCGGCCGCGGATGCCGAAAGCATCTACGTAAGAACCGCGACGAAGCTCTATCGCATGAAGGGCAAAGCGAAGTCCTGATCGCAGGGCTTTGAAACCCTCCGCGGCCCCCTGCTCCAGGGGGGCTCGCGGACGGGTACCATTGGGCGCATGGCTGAGCGTCCCTGGCTGCGGTTTTATGGCGAGGTTCCCAAGAGCCTCGAATACCCAGCGACCACGCTTTACGAGGCGATCGCGGCCACGGCCCGACGCGTGCCCGACGACATCGCGTGGGACTTCCTCGGCTCGACATCCACCTATCGCGACCTGATCGCGACGATCGACCGCGCGGCTGCGGCCCTCTCATCCCTCGGCCTCAAGTCGGGCGACCGCATACTCATCTCGATGCCCACGTCCCCGCCGGGCGTCATCGCCTTTTACGCCGCGAACAAACTGGGCGCGGTGGCGGCGTTGATCCATCCGCTTTCCACCGCAGCCGAGATCACGCACTACATAGACGCCAGCCAGGCGCGAATCGCGGTCGTGCTCGATGCGTTCTTCGGCACGCTCGAGGCGGCGACCCCAAAGGCGCCGCTCACCGCTATCGTGGTCACGCGGATCCCTGACTATCTCTCGCCCCTCAAGAAGCTCGGTTTCTGGCTGACCAAAGGGCGGAAGATCCGAAGAGTTCCGCCGGACCGGCGAGTGCATTGGTGGCGCGACCTGATGTCGGCGGGCGGGAAGGAACCGCTCTCGATCCCGACCGCTCCAGTTTCAAGCCACGATCCCGCGGCGATTCTCTTCTCGGGCGGCACCACCGGCGAGCCCAAGGGGATCCTGCTCTCGAACCACAACTTCATCGCCGAGAGCCTGCAGGTAGCGGCATGGGGCGGTATCCAACGGGGCGACGCGATGCTCGCGATCCTGCCTCTCTTCCACGGCTTCGGTCTCGGGGTCTGCGTGAACGCCGTGCTGATGGCGGGCGGCAAGTCGATTCTCGTGCCCACGTTCACACCCGAGGCCGTGGCGAAACTCCTCCGCACGAAGCGCCCGACCGTGATGGTGGGCGTGCCCACTCTCTTCGACGCGCTCGCGAAGGACAAGACGCTGCGCGGAGCGGACCTGTCCTGCCTGCGCGCATGTTTCTGCGGCGCGGACACGCTGCCGCGGCCGGTGAAGGAACGTTTCGAGGCGCTCGTCCGGGATTGCGGCGGCACGGTCAAGCTCCTGGAGGGCTACGGCCTCACCGAGGCGGTCTCCGCGATCATGGCCACACCGCTCACCGAGTATCGCGAAGGATCCATCGGCCTTCCCTTCCCCGACATGGACGCGATGATCTGCGCGGCCGGAACGAACGAACCGGTCGAAGCGGGAGCCGAGGGCGAGATTTGCGTCTCCGGTCCCGCAGTGATGCTCGGTTACCTCGACGACCCCAAAGCCACCGCCCTCACCCTGCGCACGCACGCCGATGGCCGCGTGTGGCTGCATACCGGCGACATCGGGAAGATGGACGCGGATGGCTTCTTCTACTTCACGAGCCGGCTCAAGCGCATGATCAAGTCGTCGGGATTCAACGTCTACCCCGCGCAAGTGGAAGCCGTTCTCTATCGGCATCCGCTCGTGGCCGACGCGTGTGTCGTGGGCGTGCCCGACGAGGCGCAGGTCGAGAGGGTGAAGGCGTACGTGGTGCTGCGCGATCCCGCACTCGCCGGCCCCGAGACTGAAAAGACCCTCATCGCGCACTGCCGCGAGACCCTCATCAAGTGGTCGTGCCCGCGCGAGATCGAATTCCGGCCCGACCTGCCGAAGACCCGGGTGGGAAAGGTCGACTACCGCGCGCTGGTCGTCGAACACGCGGCGAAACAGTCCGCGGGAAAGGCATCGACGTGACCTCAGCGACGGTAACTCCTCACGGCGGCGATCGCGTCGCGGCAGCGGTTGCCGCCCACGGCGTGCCCATCATCTTCACCTTGTGCGGCGGCCACATCTCGCCCATCCTCGTGGCCGCGAAGGCGCGGGGCATTCGCATCGTGGACACCCGGGACGAAGTGACGGCGGTCTTCGCGGCCGATGCCACGGCCAGGCTCACCGGAGTGCCCGGCGTCGCCGCGGTTACCGCGGGCCCGGGACTCACCAACACCATCACCGCGCTCAAGAACGCGCAGCTCGCGCAGTCGCCCATCCTTCTCATCGGCGGAGCCGCGCCGACCGCACTCCAGGGCCGCGGCGCCCTTCAGGACATCGACCAGCGTCCCCTGATCGCCCCGCACGTGAAGCTCGTGAAGCAGATCCGCCGCGTGGCCGATCTCGGCCCCGCGGTGTGCGAGGCTCTCGCCGTCGCCCGCGAAGGCATCCCCGGCCCGGTCTTCGTCGAGTGCCCCGTCGACCTGCTCTACGAAGAGGCGACGATAAGGCAGTGGTACGTCGATGCCTCCGGCAAGGGCACGTCGATTCCCGATCGCGCGCTGCGCTGGTATCTCAATCGGCACGCCTCGCGGCTGTTTGCGGGGTCCTCGGAAGCGGGCGCCCCACGCGTGCAGAGCGTCATCGCCCCTGCACCTGACGAGGGAGCGGTGACGCGGTCCCTCGCTGCGCTCAAGAAGGCCGAGCGGCCCCTCATGGTCATCGGCTCCCAGTCGCTCGCCCAGGCCACCAACGCCGTCCGCCTCGCGGCGGCGGTGACGCGGCTCGGCGTGCCGGTCTACCTCTCGGGCATGGCCCGCGGACTCCTCGGCCGCGACCATCCGCTGCAGATGCGGCATGAGCGGCGGAAGGCCCTGCGCGAATCCGACTGTGTGGTCCTCGCGGGCGTGCCCTGCGACTTCCGGCTCGACTACGGCAAACACGTCAAGCGCAACGCAACCCTCATCGCGGCAAACCGCAGCCGGAAGGAAGCGCGCCTGAATCGCCGGCCGACCATCGCGGCCATCGGCGATGCGAGCCTGTTCATCGAACAACTCGCAGAACGCTCGGGCGCGGACAAGGGTAGCCGCAACGAGTGGATTGCCGCCCTTCGCGAACGCGATCAGGTGCGGGAGACCGGCATCGACGCCCAGGCCCGCGGCTCGGCCGGCCCTGCCTCCGAGCACGTGAATCCCGTGGCCTTCTTCCGCGCGCTCGACCGCGCGGCCGGCGACGCCGCCCTCTTCGTGGCGGACGGAGGCGACTTCGTGGCCACCGCCTCTTACATCCTTCGCCCGCGCGGACCGCTCACCTGGCTCGACCCGGGTGTTTTCGGGACGCTGGGTGTGGGCGCCGGCTTCGCGCTCGGCGCGTCGCTCGCCCGGCCGGGTGCTGAAGTCTGGCTACTCTGGGGCGACGGGGCCTCGGGTTACGGCCTGGCCGAGTTCGATACATTCGTGCGCCACGGCATCCCGGTGATCGCGGTGGTGGGCAACGACGCGGGCTGGACCCAGATCGCGCGCGAGCAGGTAAAGATGCTCAAGGACGATGTGGGCACGGTCCTCGCCCGCACGGCGTATCACGACGTGGCTCGCGCCTTCGGAGCCGAAGGCATCGAGGTCAGACGCGCGGATGAGGTCGAAGATGCGTTGGCCCGTGCGCGCGCGTTCGCCGCGGCCGGACGGCCGGTGCTGATCAACGTCTGGCTCGACAAGACCGATTTCCGCGAGGGCTCGATCTCGATGTGACGCCGACCGACGAGGGATCTCTCACTCCGCGTCGCCGCAGTGTAATGTCACACCAACTCTCATGCCCCTCAGGCTCGCAGCGTCGCTGGTAAGCGCCCTCTTTCAGGCGCAGCCCGCACCGCTCCCCGCAACCGTCGACTGCGCGGTGACCATCGAGAAGGAGAATCGCGAGAGCGCACTCTCCAGGTTCAAAGCGGGCGAGAAGGCCATCGAGGGTGAGAAGTGGGCGGACGCCGCGGACGCCCTGGTCAAGGCCGTGACCTTCGATCCAACCCTGGCGATCGCGCACTATGGCCTGGGTCAGACTTACATGTCGATGCAGCGGTTCCCGGAGGCGGTGCGTTCGTTCATGCTGGCCCGCGATGCCTTCCGCTGCTTCCCCATGTCAGCCGAGGATCGCAAGAGCCGTACCGATGAGATCCTCGAACTTCGCGAAGCCGTGAGAACGCTCGATCAGCGGCGGGTCAAGGACATCGCGGTGAAGTGGAAGGAAGCGAACGGCGACGTGGCGACGCCCGGGTCGAAGATGCGAACAGTCCGAGACGCGGAACAGCGGCTCGCCGAACTCGAGCGGTCGCTCAAAGACACCGATCCTTCACCTCCGGGCGTGACCCTGGCGCTCGGCACCGCGCTGTTCCAGACCAACGCGATCGTGGAGGCGGAGGCCGCATTCCGCGACGTCCTGGCTCGCGACCCGAGTTCGGGCGACGCGCATCACAACCTCGCCCTCGTCCTGACCATCACCGACCGGCTCGAAGAAGCCGAGCGGGAAATCGCGGCGACTGAGAAGGCGGGTGTGCCGGTGCATCCGCGGCTGAAGCAGGAATTCGACCGCCGCAAAGCGCTCAAACCCCGCTGAAGGCGCGCTCGTCAGTTCATCAGACTCTTGAACGTTGCGGGAAAGGCGCTATCCCGGCGGCGGAATGGTGAAAGGCGCCGTCCATCTCAAGGCGGGGCGCGTCAGATACATGTGCGATTCGCCCTCCTGCTCGCGGCCGCGGCTGCCGCCTACCTGCAAGCCTCGCCCACCAGCAGCCCCGTCTCGAAGGCGTCGGCGACGCCGGGCCTTGCCCGAGCCCTTGGTTACTACGATCCGACTTTGAAGCGCGTGGTGCTTCTGGGCAGCGCCGGCGACCTGAAAGCGACCAGCCGGGATCGGGTGTGGAGCTGGTCAGGGACGCGGTGGGAACTGATGACCGAAGCGGGTCCACGGTCTCGAGGTAACGCGGGTGCGGCCTACGATGCGCGGAGCGGGGTCGCGATAGTCGCCGGAGGGTTCGCGCGGGCGGCCGACGATTCCTCGTTCGAAGTGGTGGGCGATAGCTGGGAGGGAACAAAGGGCAACTGGCAGCGCATTCGCGGAACCGAGGTCAGCGCTCGAGACCATCATGCGATGGTTTTCGACGAGGGACGCGCCTGCGTGCTCTTGTTCAGTGGGATTCCAAGAGGACGCGCGACGCCCTGGCCGTCCGATACGTGGGAGTTCAAACCCGACGGGTGGACGCGCATAGCGACCGAAGGCCCGGCTGGTCGCGCACGCTCAGCCCTTGTGTACGACAAGAAGCGGAAACAGGTCGTGCTCTTTGGCGGTGTGGGGGCGGAACCCGCGCGCGGAGAACCCCAGCCTTTCTTCAACGACACCTGGGTTTGGGAACGCGATGCTTGGCGCAAAGTAGCAGAGGGCGGGCCGCGGGCCCGCTACGCCCATGGCATGGTGTTCGACGAACGCGCCGGCGTCGTGCTGCTCTATAGCGGCGCAGCCGCACATCGCGACGCACCGCTGAGCGACATGTGGCAGTGGGACGGCAAACGGTGGACCGAGATCCAACTCACGGGCCCGACGCCAGGCTATCGCTATCAGCCCATCATGGTTTACGACCGCGCGCGCGGAAAGACGGTGCTCTACGGCGGACTTCAGGACGCGAAGGACGATACGTGGGAGTGGGACGGACGGGAGTGGAAAGAGGTCCGGGGCCTGCCGCTTACTTGATGACCTTCGCTTCTTCGATGATCACGGGGTAGGCGTATCCGGCGGTGAAGTCGCGGTCGACCCCGACCTTGCCGCGCACGCTCACGATGTCGCCTTTCGCCACCACGGCGTCGGTGGTCACGGTGATGTCATTGTCGCCCTTCTCCGCCGTGCCCGAACCATCGCGGAGGTGGATCCAGTTCTTGCCCATGATCTCCGCGTTGAACTTCACGACCTTCGCTCGAATCACGACCTCCTTGCCGCCAAGTTCCTTGCGCTGGGCCCAGACCTCCGCCACCGTCCGCGCGTCCTTGCCGGTCGCCTTGTCGACCTTGGCGTCACCCAGGATGTCACCCGCCTGCGACGCCGAGGCGGCAGAGGCGCTCGAAGTGGCGGGATGTCCCGCCGGAAGCTCAGCGGCCTCGGCCATCGCATCGAGATTCGCTGCGCCCGCGAGGCTGCCGAAGAGGATGTGGTCGAACTTGCGATTCAGCGTCTTGCTCTCGAAGTTCTCCATCCACATGGCGTTTCCGATCGTGATCACGGCGCCCTTGCTCAGCGGGGTTTGATTCACCGCCGCCCAGGCCTCGCCATTCGCGGTCTTGAGGCGCACGTAGGTGTAGGCACCCGCGTCCATGGTCTCGAGGACGGTGCCGGTGACCGCGGTGGGATCGGCGGCCATGGCCTCCGTTTTGGCCGGGGCCGAGGGGGCCGCTTTGGTGTCGGCGGCGGTGGCGCCCGCTTTGCCGCAGGCTACGAGAAACAGGGGAAGGATGAGGAGGGCGATCTTCAGCATGGACAAGGTTTATCACGCCGGGACGGGCGGATCCGCTGATGCATATGCACCAAACCGCCCTGTAAAGGGATCAGCGCTCTCGTTCGAGGAGCTTCACCAGCGCGCCGAGCAGGTCGTTGTCGGTCAGGATTCCCACGAGTTTCCCGTCTTCGAGGACCGGCAGTGCGCCGTACTTGCTCGACCACAGGGTGCGCGCCGCGTCGACCAGAGGGGCGTCCGGCGTCGTGGTGACGAGGTTCTCGATCATGATGCGGTTGACCGGGGTCCCCTCCATCACCGCGAGAAACTCCTCCTGGGTGTCGGAGAGGGTCGAGGGCTCCGCCCGCTTGAGGTCGCCCTCGGTGAGCAGGCCCACGAGTTTCCCGTGCGCGACGATGGGAACGCGTCGAATGTGACGCAGGCGCATCAGCTGGAGCGCCTCCATCAGGTTCTCCTCCGGTGACAAGGTCACCGGATTCGGAGTCATGACGTCGCGAACGCGAAAAGAGGCAGCCACGGAGCCAGAGCCTATCCGATCTTGCGCTTGCCCCAGGTCGGCGGCGGAGGTTCCTTCATCATCCGATCCACCGGCTTCTCCTTGAGCATGCGGAGGGCTTCCTGCACCGCGCGCTCGAGTTGCGGATCGCGTCCCCCGATCACGTCCTTCGGGAAGTTCTCGACCTCGATGTCGGGGCCGACGCCTTCGTTCTCCACCGCCCACTTGCCGTCGCGGGTGAAGAAACCACCGCGAGGCGCGATCATCGTGCCGCCATCGAGGAGGGCCGGGGAATCGGCAGTGTGAACAAGACCGCCCCAGGTCCGGGTTCCGACCAGGGGACCGAGTTTGCGCCGTTTGAACATGTAGGGCATCAAGTCGCCGCCCGAGCCCGCCATTTCATTGATGATCATCACCTTCGGGCCCCAGATGCCCGCCGAGGGAGAAGTGAAGGGCACGCGGTCGCCGGCCACATTGTTGAAGTAACCGTCGAAGTCGCGCTGCAACACGTCGATGATGTAGTCGGCCGCCGAGCCGCCGCCGTTGAAGCGCTCGTCGATGATGGCGCCCTTCTTGTCCTGCTGGGCGAAGTAGTAACGGTTGAAACTGGTGTACCCGGGCTGGCCCGTGTTGGGCACGTAGACGTAGGCGAGCTGACCGTTCGAAAGCTTGTCGACCAGCCGCCGGTTGCCCTCGACCCAGGCGCGGGTGCGCAGGCCCTGTTCGTTCGTCACGGGCACGACGGTGATCTGGCGGGAACCCGTCATGGTCGGCTGTGAGTTCACGGTCAAAACGGTCTGCCGATTCGCGGTTCCGTCGAGCAGGCGATGGATGTTGTCGGGTGCTATGAGTTCCATCCCGTTCACCGCGAGGATGTAATCGCCAACCGCGACGTTCTGACCCGGCACGCCCAGCGGCGCGCGCAGGTCGGGGTTCCAGCTTTCGTTGTCGTAGATCCGGGTGATCCGGTACCGGTTGTTCTCGATCGAGAAATCCGCGCCGAGCAGACCGCCGGGCGAAGGCGGAATTTCCGGCAGCGCGCCGCCGCGCACGTAGGAGTGGCCGACCGCGATCTCCGCGCCCATCATGTCGATGAGGTAGGTCAGGTCCGCTCGATGCATCGCGTGGGGCAGCAACTCGGCGTACATCTGCTTCACCTTCGGCCAGTCGGCGCCATGGGCGTTCTGGACGTAGAGATAGTCGCGCTGGTTGCGCCAGCCTTCGTTGAACATCTGCGTGAACTCGGCGCGAGGGTCGATGTTCATCCGCAGCGTGACATCGAGCCGGCCCTGGCCCGCGGTGGGCGGCGTCTTGTCCGCGTCGACGAGGAAAAGCGAAGGCCGAGCCTCAGGCCCTCCCGCGGCAGGCGGCCCTCCCGGTCCGCCTCCCGGACCCGGGGTTCGATAGAGCAGCTTCTTGCCATCGGCGCTCAAGTCATACTCCGCCACCCCGTTCACAAACACCGCGGTTTTCCGGTCGCTCAGCTTGTAGCGATGCAGCGTGCTCCCGCGGGCGCCGCTGCCCGCATCGGGCGCTTGCAGGTAGTAGACGTGCCCGGCCAGACCGGCCAGAAGCGAGGCGTACTGGCGTTCGGGCACACCGGGCACCGAAACGATGCGCTGTTGCAGCCCGTCGAAGTCGATGACAACGTTCACCGGGGCCGCAGCCGGGGCGGGCGATGCGGCAGGGGCCGCATCGGGAGCCGGCGACGCGGCGGGCGAGGGAGAAGCCGAAGCGCGCGGCGAATCGCCGGCTGCCTTCTCGTCGTCGCTCTCGGGCAGGAGCGGGCTCGCTTCACCCTTCTTGAGAATCGCGAGGTACAGACCGAAGTTCTCTTCGCGGTCGTAGGAGGTCATGTCGAGCCACTGCGAGCGCAGGCCGAAATCGGTCGAGGCCAGGAACCACAGGTATTTCCCGCTCGCGTCCCACACCGGGAACATCGCGTCGGCGAGGCCGTCGGTGATCTGCTTCTTCTCGCCCGTCTCCACGTTCGCCACGAAGATCGCGCGATAGAGCGTGTTGAGCCGGGCCGCGTAGGCCACCCACTTCGAGTCCGGGCTCCATGTGGGATTGAGGGTCCGCTGCGGGACGGCCCAGGGATCGTTGCCGACGAGCTTCGGCTGGCCGCTCGCCACGTCCATCACCCACACGTTGAAGTCGGTGTCGGTGTAGAGGATCTTCTTCGAGTCGGGCGACCAGGACGGCGTGTAGTAGTGCTTGGCGTTCCTGATCGGAATCTCGCGCGGGGCGGCGATGCCGTCCTGCGACTCGATCACCAGGGCGTATTCGCCGGACTTGTCCGAGAAGTACGAGATCCACTTGCCATCGCGCGACCACGCGGGCTGGCGCTCGGCGGTGCCCGCGGAATGCGTGATGTTCCGAATGTCGCCCTTTTCCGCGGGGACGGTGAAGATCTCGCCACGCGCTTCGACCACCACACGCTTCCCCGTGGGCGAGAGGCCGACATTCGTCATCCGGGCGGTGACGTCGTCCCAGCGGGGCATCATCCAGGGGAAGTCGCCCACCGCGCGGATGTTCACGACACGCGAGCGGCCCGTCTTCGGGTCGAGTTCGTGGATATACCCGGCCTGCTCGAAGACCACGGCGTCGGCGCGACCGTCGATCGTCTTCACGTCAAAGTCCGTGAACTTCGTGACCTGGGTCAGCTTCTTCGTAGAGACCTCGTACGACCACACGTTCGACACGCCATCGCGGTCGGAGAGGAAGTAGACCGCGTCACCCACCCACACGGGTTCGATGTCCTTCGAATCGGTCCAGGGCGGCGTCACGAGGTCGTGGGTCTTGAGATCGACGATCCAGATCGGCCGGTTCTGGCCGCCGCGGTAGTTGCGGCGTTCGTCGTCCCATGAATTGTTCACGCGATACGCGACGCGGGCTCCGTCCGCGGAGATGCGGCCCTGAAACGCGCGAGGCAGGGCCATCGGCGCCTCGACCCCGCCGCGCGCGGGCACCGTCCAGAATCGGGGCGCCGGACTCGGCGCGTGGGTGGCGCGGGAGGTGGCGAAGACGATCGCGGAACCGTCGGGCGTCCAGCCCTGGACGGTGTCAGAACCGGGATGCCAAGTGAGGCGCTTGGGATCCCCGCCCTCCGCGGGTATCACGTAGACGTCGAGGTTCCCCGCATATTCGGCGCTGAACGCGATCCACTTGCCGTCCGGCGAGAAGCGGGGATTGGTGGCCTGGCCCTGAAAGCTGGTGAGACGCCGCGCGAGGCCGCCGCCGCGTTCAACCGTCCAGAGGTTGTTCGCGTAGGAAAACGCGATGTGGGTGGCGCTCACGGTCGGCTGTCGGAGGAGTCGCGTGGCGTCGGCGCCCTCCGCGACACTCGCAATGGCCGCGGCCGAAATCAGTGCGCCGGCAAGGGTGAAAATCTTCATGGATAACCTCGGGGGGCCTTGAGAGGGCCCGGAATGCGATGGCGAGAAGGTTACCGTGAGGCGGGCCAGCCGCTGCGGGGCTGCGGGTCGCAAAATGTAAAATGCCGCCACAAAATGAATATCGTGGAACGCCGGGTGGGCGACATCACCATCATCGACCTGCAGGGGAACATCATGTTCGAGGATGGCGACCTCGAGTTGCGCGGGGCGGTCACCCGCGTTCTCGACGCGGGCCGTAAGAAGGTGATCCTGAACATGGCCGAGGTGCCGTACATGGATTCCGCCGGCCTGAGCGAACTGGTTCGAACCTTCGTGGCGATCAACAAGCGGGGCGGGCGGATGGCTCTTCTCGACCTCACCCGGAAGGTGAATGACCTTCTCACCATCGCGAAGCTTCTGACCGTGTTCGAGACGTTCGATTCCGAGGCGGAGGCGGTCAAGGGCTTCAGTTCTTAGGGACCCCGCGAGGGGAAGGAGGCGTCATGCGCATACCCACGCGACGGGCACTGGTAGCACTCACTCTTGCGGCACTGGCCACCTTGAGCCGCGCCGAGGAATACGACGTCACGGTCGTGTTCAAGGATGAGGCCCCGGTGATGGTGCCCTTCTTTCGATGCCTGCGCAACTCGCTGGTGGTGGCCACCGATGAGACGCTTCCGGTCTGCAAGGATCGGGAACACGAGACCCAGCGCGACCGCACTTTTGCCGCTCCGGCCGCGCGCATAACGAACCTTGGGGCATCCGTGATCTGGGTTCACTTTGGAACCGCGAAGCTGCCCGTGATGCCGGGCAAGACCTACCGACGGCGTGCTCCGGGAACGGGAACGTTCGACCGGATCTTCCTCTCCGGTACCCCCGACGGTGTGGCGCATGTCTTCGCATCGAGCGTGGGCGCCGACGAACCTGAACCGAGCGAGCGACCGGGACGCAGCAGTGACCCGCGCCGGTAGCAGGGCGGGGCTGCGATCCGCCGTGGCCTGCCTCCTCGTTGCGATGGTCGGGTGCGGAGGCGGCAGCTCACCGACGCCCACCTCGCCCTCCATCGCGGCGACGCCGACTCCCGCCCCTCCGCCCGTTCTCAGCGTTATTGCCGGGGACACCGACCGCGCCATGCCCGGGGTCCAGGTGATCGTGGCCGGTGTGGCCTACACCACCGACGCCGCGGGCCAGGTTCGCCCGACCGCCGCTCCGGTTGGCGCCACCATCGACATCATCGCTCCGGGCTATCTGGACCGGCAGACCCAGGTCCGGACGGGGTCGGACGGCCTTTCCCGATTCACCCTGTGGCCGCGCCAACCCTTGTCGCGCTTCGATGAGGACTACACGAAGATGCTGGTCTACACATCGTCCACTTTCGGCAGCGAGGGCGCTTCAACTGCGCTGAGGCGCCTCGGAACGAGCACGACCCAGGTGAGGCTGGTTCTCCCGGCCGATCTGGCGGCCGATTCAACCGTCGCCGCCTATCACCAACTCGCCGCCGATCACATGAACACCGCGGTGGAAGGCCGCTTCCGCTACACGATCGGTACGAGCGCGGTCACCGGCTCTTTGAACGTCCCGGTCGCCGTGAACCCGGCCGGCGCAAGCTGCACCACCAACATCGCCGCTTACGCGAGCGTCACCACGAGTACCGGGGGCGTGATCACCGCGGTCTCGATCACTTACTGCGAGGCTCGCTGGGCGCGGAGCGGACGCGTCATCCTGCACGAGATGGCCCATACCATCGGCCTGCGGCACTCCGCGATCAGGGGCGACATCATGGGTCCCGCGGCGGATATCGATCTATTCACCGACCGCGAACTGCTGATCATGAGGCTGATGTACCAGCGCCCCGCCGGGAATACTTTCCCGGACAACGATCGGGCAACGTCGGGAGTCAGTTCGCCGCGCGAGGAGACGATCGTCTGCGTCCAGTGAGGGGACGCTTCAAGAAGCGCTCGACTGGCCCAGGCTGGACGCCGAAGCTGAACCCCTCGCCCAGATCGGGCGAAGGAGGTCGCCGGTGGAGATGTGCGGCATCGAATCACCCGACTTGAACGGGCGCTGCAATTCTCCGGTGTTCACGCGAGGACTCGAATCGCTGAGGCCGAGCGGGCGCGCGGCCCACGTGGGCCGCTCAAAGGCCGAGGTGGTGTGGGCGGAAGATCCGGGGTTTCTCTTGGGGTAGGCGGTTTTGGGTTCGATCATTGTCGTTCTCGGGGGCCAATACGGGGTTGGGAACGGGTCGGTTCCATCCTCCGACCCCTGGCTGTGCGGATGCTCACGTCCGCGTTTCGTCGCGTTACCTCAATATTCACAGAGGGTTCCGGGCGTATATTGACGTTGGAGGCTGCCTTGAGAACCAGAGAACGACTCGCCGTTTTGATCATCGCGCTCCTGGCCGCGGCGTCCCCGGTCCCCGCGGGGCCGGCGAACGACCGTTCCGAGTGGCCGCAGTGGCGAGGTCCCGGCGGACACGGTGTCTCGACCGAACTCGGCTTCGCAACCGAGTGGTCGCCCACGAACAACATCAAGTGGAAGACGGAGATTCCGGGTCGCGGTCACTCCTCCCCCGTGGTCTGGGGCGATCGCATCTTCCTCACCACATCGATCAAGGGCGAGGCGGTGCCCGGAGGACGGAAGGCGCCGGTTCATCTCGACTTCTCCAATCGGCCGGGCTACGTGCATCCGGATTCAGTGGGCATCGACTATTTCCATCGTCTCGAGACACTCGCGGTCCATGCGAAGACGGGAAAGGTCCTCTGGAAGAGGACGTCCTACGAAGGACTGATGTCGGACGATCATCATCGCTCGAACAACTACGCCTCGTCGACGGTGGTGACCGACGGCAAACTCGTCTACGCCTTCTTCGAATCGCTTGGCCTCTACGCGTACGACTTCAAGGGCAACCTCAAATGGAAGTCTTCGGTGGGCGACGTCATCAAGGCGGGCCTCGGGCCCGGCACTTCGCCGATCCTTTTCGAGAACCTGATCCTCCTGCAGTGCGACCAGGAAATGGGCGCCGGTTCGTTCATCACCGCGCTCGACAAGAAGAGCGGCAAACCGGTCTGGCGCGTGGAACGGAAAAACCGCAGAAGCTGGGCGACGCCCCTGCTCTTGAAGGTCGGGGGTCGATTCGAACTGGTGACCGCGGGCGCCGAGTCGGTCACGTCCTACGACCCAGGCACCGGGAAAGAGTTGTGGCGCGCGAACGGCACCGAGAGCCATCCGATCCCGAGTCCGGTGACCGGCAACGGTCTCGTCATCATGACCGCGGGCAGCCAGGCCAAACGCGCGCTCGCCATCCGCCTCGGCGGCACGGGCGACCTCACCGACTCGCCTTCGATCGTCTGGCGTCACGGCAAAGGCACGGCGTACGTCGCCTCGCCCATCGTCCACGGGAACTTCGTCTATCTCGTGAGCGACGGCGGCATCCTGACCTGCCTCAACGTCGACACCGGCGAAGTGGTCTACGAAGGCGGCCGGGTGCCCGTGCCATCGACGATTCGAGCGTCGCTCGTGGCGTTTCAAGACAAGCTGCTGGTGACGAGCGACAACGGCACGACCTTCGTGATCCGGGCCGGGCCGAAGTTCGAGGTTCTGGCCACGAACACGGTGGAAGAGCCGGTGTGGGCATCGCCCGCCCTGTCCCGCGGGACCATCTACATCCGGGGCGCCGAGCACCTGTTCGCGATCGCGCCGAACAGTCGTAGTCTTACGCCCGGGGCGAGGTAAACAGCATGAACTTTCCACCGGAATTCATACAGCAGCTCAAGGAACGCGCGGCCAACCGGTGCGAGTGTGAGCGAAGCGGTTGCCATCAGTCATCGGAGCGGTGTTTCCTGCCACTGACCGGCGATCCCGGCGCGTCGCGCTGGTCGCCGGTTTTCACGGGCGACAGCCACTCGTTCCCGCCCGCGGCCATCAACTACATCGCCCTGTGCTCGCAATGCGCGAAGCCAAGGGTGGCGCCCACCCCGCAGGGGTAGACGCGAGGAGGATTCAATGGAAGAGTTCCGCGTACCCACCACTTCGATCGAAGTGGAGCTTCAGTTCACGGACAGCCGCGTCCAGCGCGGCGTGATTTTCGTCCCCGCGTCTCAGTCGGTGGATGCGTGGAGCGCCGACGCAGGGATGTTCTTCCCCTTCCGGCCGGCGGGAACGCAGGGGACCGAACTCATCGCGAGGCGATCGGTCGTCCGCCTGAGCTTCACGCCTCCCCCGGCGCGCGAAGAAGACGCGCCGATCACGATGGAGCGCTGCGCGGTGGTGATCGAATGCCCCGGCGGCCGCTTCGAAGGCGAGGTGCTTCTGGACACGCCGAGCAACCAGCGTCGGCTCGTCGACTACGTCAACCAGTCCGCAGCCTTCATCGCCCTCCACAAGGGCGAGAAGGTGCACCTGATCCAGAAGCGGCTGGTCGTCCGGATCATCCAGACGTCGAGCTAGGCCTTAGAGCATCGCTTTCCCGGCCCGCACATCCCGCATCCGAGCAGACTGCCGAGCGCGCCCCTCGAGGGGCGGGTTTGGTGTGGCGGGTTGTGTTGTGGTGGGCGGTTGACGGCCCTCTGCACCTCATGGTATGCATAATATGCACTGACATACTGAATACCAACTGTGGAGGAATCTACATGAGAACAAGAACGGTCCGAATCAGCCTACTCACCCTGGGTCTCTCGGCCCTGACCACGGTCCTCTCGGGCCCCACCTCAGCGGCGAACTGCTACGCGTCGTTAAACGGCTCGGCGTTCTGCAACCAACGGGACTCCTGCAACAGCTGCGAACAAGGGAACAACGGCTGGATCCTGGTGGACCCTTGGGGAAACCCGATCCCCCAGTACGTTTGCGGGCAGGCCTTGTTCGATGGAGTGTGTTCGTGCGATGAGTTAACGGGCTGTGGGAGCCGCTGCTACTTCCTTGACCCATGCATGTTGGCGGATGGGCGAGGCC